>JAFVOV010000089.1 GCA_017505675.1 Clostridia bacterium | reverse complement strand
GGCGAAATTATTCGGTTACGGGAAAGGTGTTTAAAGATAGGGAAGTTGGTTCTACGATAGGTTTTCCCACCGCGAATATTAAACTTGAAAGTGATAAATTTTGCATTAAAGACGGCGTTTACGCAGGAATTACCGAGATTGACGGAAAGGTTTATAAGGCGATAATAAATTACGGGGCGCGCCCAACCTTTAACTTAAAAGATAAACTTATTGAAGCGCATATAGACGGCTTTGACGGTAATCTTTACGGGCGTGAAATTACGCTTGAATTTACTTCGCGCATACGCGATGTTAAAAAGTTTAACGGTGAAGAAGATTTAAAAGCACAGTTAGAAAAAGACTTAAAAGGTCTTAAGGATGGTATTTATGATTAAATTCGGACCTAGCGGTAACTCGATGGCGTTCAGCGAGGCGGGTTATACTAAAAGTGAAGATAGCGCAGTTTGGGTGAAAAATGCAGGGCTTAACTGCTTTGAATATTCTTTCGGGCGCGGTGTGAATATGAGTGAAGAGCGCGCTATAAGCATAGGCGAAGCGTTTAAAAACGCGGGTGTGGAAATTAGCGTTCACGCGCCGTATTATATTAACCTTGCTAACCCTGAAGAAGAAAATGCGGAAAAATCTTACGCGTATATAATAAACTCGGCTAAAAAACTTAAACTGCTTGGTGGTAAAAGGGTTGTTTTTCACCCTGCAAGTCAAGGCAAAATGAAAAGGGACGCCGCAGTGGATTTAACGGAAAAGAGAATGCTTATTCTCCGTGATAGAATTTACGAAAACGGGCTTGACGATATTATGTTCTGCCCGGAAACTATGGGTAAGTTAGGGCAAATAGGCACTATTGAAGAAATTGTAAGGTTTTGTAAATTAGATAAAATTTATATCCCTGCCGTTGACTTTGGGCATATAAACGCGCGTGAATTCGGCTCGCTTAAAACGGAAAAAGATTATCTTGATAGGCTTAATTTTATGGTGGATAATTTAGGGTATGAAAAGATGAAACATTTTCATATACACTTTTCAAAGATAGAATATTCTGCAAAAGGCGAAGTAAGGCACTTGACTTTTGAAGATAACCATTACGGTCCTGAATTTGCGCCGTTAGCAAAAGCGCTTAAAAAATTGAATTTAGAGCCGTATATTATATGCGAATCGGCAGGTACGCAGGATATTGATGCTGTAAAAATGCAAAAAGAGTATTGCGATAATTGACTAATATAAAATTTTTTGGTAAAATATTAAAGATAGATGAAAAATTTTTGCTGTGAAAAAGGTTCGGCTTTTCTTTTAACCGATAGGCTTACGCGTAAATATTTTTGTGGCGTTGATATTGCAGAAGGTACGCTTGTTATAACGAATGTGTTAACAACGTTTACCGACGCAAGATATTTTTCTGCCGCAAAACCTGAACTAGAAAAGGTTGGCGTAAACGTGTTGCTATATAAAGACCTTTTTGATATAAAAGATTTTTTGATAAATAACGGCGTTACAAAACTTTTAATTGATTATTCAAAAACTACCGTAAGGGAATATGAAAGTTATAAAACTTTCGGGATAGAAATTTCCGACGGGTCTAATACCCTTGAAGAAATTAAATCGGTAAAAACGGAAGAAGAATTGCGCTATATTAAAAAGGCGTGTTCGATTGCAGAAAAGGCGTATTATTCGGCTATAAAAACTGTAAAAAAGGGCATAACGGAAAAGGAACTTAAAGAAGTTTTGGAACGCTTTATGTCCGAATACGGTGGGGAAGGAACGTCTTTTGATACGATAGTTGCGTTTGGTAAAAACGCAGCAATTCCGCATCACGAAACGGGCGATACCGTACTAACTGAAAACACGCCTATACTCGTTGATATGGGGTGTAAGGTAAACGGATATTGTTCAGATATTACGCGCACGGCATTTTTTGGAACTCCGTCTAACGAGTTTATAAAGTGCTATAACGCGGTGTTAGATGCAAACGAACTTGCTATTGAAAAAATAACGGACGGCGTTAAAACAGACGTTGCGGATGGTTACGCAAGGGATATTTTAACGAAAGCGGGATACGGTGAGTTGTTTACACATTCACTCGGTCACGGCGTTGGACAAGAAATACATGAATACCCTACTTTAAGCCCTAAAAAGAGCCAAACTCTTAAAAACGGTATGGTTTTTACTATTGAGCCCGGGGTATATATTGACGGTAAATTCGGCATAAGAATTGAAGACACCGTCGTTTTAGAAAATGGAAAAGTAAAACGTCTTTATACGGACGATAAAAAACTTTTAATATTAAAATTAGATATCATTTAAGGAGAAAACACTATGTTAGCAGGCGATTTTAGAAAAGGTTCAACTTTTGAATACGAAGGTTCTGTATGGACTATCGTTGATTTCCAACACGTTAAACCCGGTAAGGGAGCAGCGTTCGTTAGAACGAAAATGAAAAACGTTATTGACGGAAAGGTTCTTGAAAGAACTTGGAACCCTACTGAAAAATTACAAGACGCTCAAATTGAAACCAAGAATATGACTTATTCTTATACTGACGGCGAACTTTATTATTTTATGGACCAAGAATTTAACCTTACTCCCCTTAACTATGACCAGGTTGAAGACGCTCTTAAATATATTAAAGAAAACGACCCCGTTATCGTTAGGTCTTATAAAGGTTCTGCGTTCAGCGTAGAATGCGAAAACTTCGTAACTTTACGCGTTACTCAAGCAGACCCATCCGTTAAGGGTAACACCGCAACCAACGCAACCAAAGAAGCAATTCTTGAAACGGGCGTAAGCATTCAAGTTCCCATGTTCGTTGAAGAAGGCGAACTCATCAGAGTTGACACCAGAACCGGCGAATATATGGAACGCGTTAAGGGCTAATTTAATTTTATTGAAACTGCTATACCCGCAAACGTGTGTTTGCGGGTATTTGACGATATTAAGGATTTTTTATGAAAACGGCGTTAATCACGGGCGCAGCCGGCGGTATAGGCAGGGCTACGGTAAAAAAGTTCATTGATGAAGGTTATTTTGTGGTAGGGCAGTATAAT
>JAFVOV010000088.1 GCA_017505675.1 Clostridia bacterium | reverse complement strand
TTGTTTGTTCTTTGGTATTATATGTTTCGTGTATCATTTATTTACCTATAAGAAAAAGATGGTTAAAGAAGACGGAACTGAAGAATTTATTTCAGATAAAACCAACGCATTTAAAGGCGCAATAAATACTATAGACTATTCAACCGTATTCTTTTTAATTTTCTTGTTTATTGTAATCGGAACGGTAGAAAGCGTTGGTATTATAAACGATATAAGTTCGTTCTTCGTTTCAATAGGTAGTAGTAACGTATTCTTATTATATACGTTAATTGTGTTCGGTTCGGTGCTAATATCAGCGTTTATTGATAATATCCCGTACGTAGCAACAATGCTTCCCGTAATAAAAGGTTTGATGGCAGGGCTACCGGGTGTGTCGCCATATTTAATGTATTTCGGGCTTTTATGTGGCGCAACGTTAGGTGGTAATATTACACCTGTAGGCGCATCTGCAAACGTTGTGGCGATAGGCGTGCTAAACAAAGAAGGGTATAACGTTAAAACAAGTGATTTCTTAAAAATCGGTTTACCGTTTACATTAGTTGCTGTTTTGGGCGGATATTTATTCTGCTGGTTTGTATGGGGAATGTAAAAAATAAAATGAATAAAAAAAGCGGAAGAAATTTTCTTTCGCTTTTTTAAATTCGACAAAATGCGCGGTGAAATAATAAATTATTAAAAAACACTTGAAAAATATTCACTAATATGGTAGCATATATATAGTTAAAAAACGGAGAAAGTGTATGAGAAAACAACCAAAGCGTTTTGATATGTACCGCGAGCCTATTAAACCAACGTGGTACTTAAAAATAGTGGAATTCGTTGCCGCGCCGTTTTATATGTTATTTAATAAAGCGCACGTTAAAACGGAAAAAGCAGTAAGAAAAATTAAAGGACCTTATCTAATTTTATCAACGCACGCGTCTTTTATGGATTTTGCAATGATAGTTAAGGGCATTATGCCTAGAACTACCGGTTGGGTTATGTCTGTTGAAGAAATGCGTAGGGGCTGGATAATGCGCGGTATAGGCGGTATGCCCAAGCGTAAATTCACTCACGACGTTATTACTGCTAAACATATTTTAAAATATATAAAAAGGAAAAAGCACAGTTGCGCAATTTTCCCTGAAGCAAGGTTTGCTCTTGCAGGGGTAAATGAAAAACTTGACGGCGCTTTAGGTAAACTTTGTAAGGTTGCAGGCGTTCCCGTAGTTATGTGTAAGGCTTACGGCAACTTTATCAACTCTCCGCAATGGAGTAAACACCCTTACCGCCGTATCCGCCAAGAGATGGAAATTTACCAACTTGTATCTAAAGAAGAAGTTGCAACACTTTCCGCTGAAGAAATTCAAGACCGCATAGAAAAAGCGTTCGTTAGGGATGAATATAAATGGCAGGCGGAAAAAGGTTATCATACCAAATGTAAAAAACGCGCGGACGGGCTTTATAAAATTTTATATAAATGCCCTGTGTGCGGTAAAGAATTTGAGATGGAAAGCGCTGGGGTTAACCTTTGGTGTAACGCTTGTGGCGCAAAGTGGGAAATGGATACTTTAAGCAGGCTTAAAGGCGTAAATACCGATAAAGGTTTTTCACATATTCCCGACTGGTATAACTGGGAACGCGAAGAAGTCAGAAAAGAAGTTATCGCCGGAACTTACCGCTTTGAAGACGACGTTAGGGTGGAAGATTTTTATTCGGCCAAAGTTGGCTTTATAAACGCAGGTGAAGCGCACGTTGTTCACGACGAAAACGGATTCACCTTTACTGGTACTGTTGACGGTAAGCCGTTTAACCTTAATAAGCCTGTTTCTTCAATGTATTCGGTACATATTGAATATGACTTTTTAGGGCGCGGTGATGCGTTTGATATTGCGGTTGAACATACTTCATATTTTATGTTCTTAAAGAACGCTAAAAATTATCTTACTAAACTTCATTTTGCAGTTGAAGAACTTTACGACCATCAAGTAAGAAATGAAAAATAAACAAATAAAAAACGGCAAACGCAAGTTTGCCGTTATTTTTTTATTTTACTTAATAAATTTCAACGCCTGATGGGGAAAACATAAATATATTTTTGCCCATTTCATAAATACCGCCACCCAAAGCGTAAATTGCGCCAGATAGCATATCTAAAATACGCACCGCAGTTTCCGTTTTTAGTTCGGTCAAATGTACTATTGCATTTTTACCTGCTTTAATAGCGTCAATAATTTTTTCTACTTCTTCGTAAGAGTTGGGGGTGAAAACGCTAACGGGGGCTTGCTTACTTTCCGCGTTAATAGCCACGCTGTCAAATTCCGCCCGTGACGGTTGTTCTTTTCTGGTTTTTGGCTCTTTGCCGAATAAATCAAATACTCCCATTATTTCACTTCTCCGTAATTTCTTTGCCCGAAAATATCCCTTCCGAGCCTTATCATATTACTTCCGTGCTTAATTGCGATTTTATAATCGTTGCTCATTCCCACGGATAGGTAGGTAAAAGGCAGACCTAGTTTTATTAGGTCGTCGTAAAGCGCGCGCATTTTTTCAGTTAAATCTATAAGCAAACTTTCATCTTCGCTGTGGGGGAGCATAGCCATAAGCCCCTTGACGCGAACGTTTGAAAAACTGTTTGCAATTTCATTTACGGCTTTTTTCGCGTTACTGAAATCAAATCCGCTTTTAGAAAGTTCACCGCCGATATTTACTTCAATCAAAATATCTTGCGTAACGCCTTTTTTAACTGCTTGGCGGTTAATTTCTTCGGCTAAACGAATACTGTCAACCGAATGAATTAACTCAACTTTGCCAACCAAATATTTAACTTTATTAGTTTGTAAATGCCCGATAAAATGTTCTTTAGCGCCCGTGATTTGCCCGTGTTTAAGGTTGAATTCTTGCACTTTGTTTTCTGCAACCACCTTTAGACCGTAACTGATTGCTTGGTTTATAATTTCAGCGGAAACCATTTTCGTTGCGCCGACAAGAGTAATCGGTTCACCCAAATTATTTCCGTTTTCGATAACGCTGAATATTTTATCGAGATTTTCTTTTAACATATTATTTTCCGTTTATAACGTCTTTCATATTGTAAAGTCCGTTCTTTTTATCTTTAATATAAATTATTGCTTTAACAGCGCCTTCTGCGAAAACACTTCTATCAGTCGCTTGATGCGATATAGTAATGGTTTCAAAATTACCGGCAAAAATAACGTCGTGTTCGCCAACGATATTGCCACCGCGTACCGCGTGAATACCTATTTCATTTTTATCGCGCTTGCCAACAATACCTTCTCTGCCGTAAGTATAATATTTTTCCGTTTGAACGTCTTTAACGCCGTCTGCAAGCATAAGCGCAGTTCCGCTAGGGGAATCAACTTTTTGATTGTGGTGTTTTTCAATAATTTCCACGTCAAAACCGTCAAGCGCCGCCGCAGCCTTTTTAACTAAATCAATAAGAACGTTTACGCCGAGTGACATATTTCCAGAACGGAAAACCGCTATTTTTTCACTTGCTTTGTTTACTTTTTCAACGTGTTCGTCTTTATAACCCGTAGCGCAAAGAACTGCGGGTATGCCGTAAGATAGGCAATACGATAAGATATTATCTAAATTAAGCGGTGAAGAAAAATCAACCACAACGTCAATTTTTTCTTTTACTAAATCAAAACTTGAATAAACGGGAAAATCAGGGTTGCTGAAGTTATCCACAATATCTACGCCACAAACGGCTTTAACGGCAGGGGAATTTTCACAAGATTCAAAAACTTTCTTGCCCATTCTGCCTAAAGCGCCGCTGATTAAAACGTTAATCATAATTACTCCTTAATATTAAATCCGAAATTCTTTAAGATGACTTTCATTTTTTCGGTGTGCGCGCTTTCAAGTTCGGTAAGCGGAGCGCGAACGTAGCCACCGCCAAGACCTATTAGTTCAGATGCTTTCTTTACGGGGATAGGGTTGACTTCAACGAACATAATATCAATTAAAGGCAACAATCTTTCTTGAAGTTCTGTGGCTTCAACGTTTTTGCCTGCGTAATAAAGTCTTGCAACGTCACCAACTTCT
>JAFVOV010000087.1 GCA_017505675.1 Clostridia bacterium | reverse complement strand
TATCAAAAACGTATTCGTGAGAAAATGACTGAATAATATCCATTGAAAAATGTATTTTTTCCATAGCGTTTTCAATTGAAATTCCTAAAGATTTTAACCTATCTGCAATTTTAACGGTAATTGAATCTTCAAGTTCAATAAATTCGGCGTTTACCGCTTCGTCAGTACTTGCAAGCGAATGCAAAACTTCGTGCATTTTTGCGTGTTTTTTATGCGTTTTAATGGTTAAATCTATGACTGATGGGATAAGTTCTTTAAAGTTAATAGGCGCTTTTAATTTATCAAAAGTTTTAAGAATAGGGTCAAAAACTTTGTTAATGTAAATTTCAAGCACGCATATTAAAATATCGCGTTTATCTTGAAAATAACCGTAAACTATACCTGTAGAAACCCCAGCGCGTTTAGCAATTTCAGCCGTATTAGTTCCGTAATAACCAACTTCAGAAAACAATTCGTAACCTGCTTGAATTATTCTGTTTTTCTTTTCGATAGACCGTTCTTGTTGCGGTTCTCTAACTACGTTTTTCATATTAGAAATATTATACAGAATTAAAAAGAAATTGTCAAACGAAAGTAATATGAAAAAAATTTCACAAAATTTTAAAAAACTTGAAAAAAGTTTCACATTTTAGTTGACAATGTCGAATATAAATGGTAATATGTTAGCGTTAAATCTGAAACATCTTTCACATTTCGCGAAAAAAGGAGATTGAAATGCCTATAGCATTAGCGCCCGTAGGGCAAGATTTAAAAGTATTAAAGATAACCGCTGACGAAGAAACTAAAAGACATTTAGAAGATATCGGTATAACCGTTAATTCCGTTATACAAGTTATTTCAAGAAGTGGCAGAACTAGCATTTGTCTTGTTAAAAATTCAAGGCTTGCGCTTGATAGTAATCTATCAATGAAAATTTTAGTCGCATAATTTTATTAAAAATAAAAGGAGATATATATATGAAAAAGTTAAGTGACTTTTCTATCGGGGAAACCGGCGTCATTGTAAAAGTTGACGGCGAACCTAGAATTAAAAGAAGGCTTTTTGATATGGGTGTAACACCCGGCGCAGAAGTTTATATGCGCAAAAAAGCCCCGCTTGGCGACCCTATAGAAGTAACTATTAGGGGATATGAACTGACGCTTCGCAAAGCAGAAGCGGAATGCGTAGACACAAAGGAGATTAAAGCGTAATGAAAAGATTTGCTTTAGCAGGCAACCCTAACTGTGGTAAAACAACTTTGTTTAACTGCTTAACTGGGTCAACCGCTCACGTGGGTAACTGGCCGGGCGTAACGGTAGATAAGAGAGAAGGAACTTATAAGAAATGCGCAGAACCCATTTCAATAATTGACCTTCCCGGTATATATTCGTTATCACCATATACCCCCGAAGAAGTAATTTCAAGAAACTATATTCTTGATGAAAAACCCGATTGCGTTATCAATATCGTTGACGCAACAAACCTTGAAAGAAACCTTTATCTTACCACTCAAATTATGGAAATGGACGTTCCTATGGTAATCGCCCTTAACATGATGGATATGGTAGAAAAGCAAGGCGACAAGATTGATGAAAAAGAACTTGAAAGAAGGTTAGGTATTCCCGTAGTTAAAATTTCCGCTCTTAAAGGAACGGGGCTTACCGAACTTATGGAAAAAGCGTTTGAAACTTCATCAAAAGAAAGAAAGGGAAAAACCGTTTTAGAAGGTTGTGAAATTTATCACCTTATAAGCGACGTAAGAATTGCCCTTGACGGTCAAAACGTTGCAAATCCGTTATTTCACGCTATAAAACTTGTTGAAAACGACGAAATTGAAGTTCAAATGCATTCAACTACTATTAAAATGGTTGATGAATTCAAACAGTCTTTTAATAACGAACTTTTCGGTACTGACTTTGAAGCGCTAGTTGCAGACGCAAGGTATAAATACATATCTAAAAACTACTCACCGCTTATGACCAAGAAAGAAAAAGGCGTTAAACTTTCAAAGTCTGATAAAGCCGATAAAGTTTTAACTAATAAGTGGGCAGGTATTCCGATATTTATCGTTATATTATTCGCTATATTCCACTTAACTTTCTCGGAAGACCTTTTCTATTTAGGTAGCATATTCTCTTTACCGACTTTAGAAGATTTAGGCGTGGCTGAAAATTTCGGCACAGCGCTACTTGCGTGCTTTTATGACGGCGCAATATTCTCTCCGGGTGTAATACTGTTTAACCTAATGGACTTAATCACTTCAACGGTATTTGGTTGGATTACTGCTGGTTTAGAATCTTTAGGCGCTGCTGAATGGGCGCTCTCTCTAATAGGTGACGGCATACTTGGTGGTCTTGGCGGAGTATTGAGTTTCGTACCGCAAATTATTGTACTTCTTTTATTCCTTTCTATTTTGGAAGATACGGGTTATATGGCGCGTGTTGCGTTTATACTTGATAGAATTTTTAGAAGATTTGGCGTTTCAGGTAGAGCGTTTATACCTATGATTATGGGTTTTGGTTGTTCTATTCCCGCAATGGTCAACACCAGAACTTTGGCTGACGAAAGAGAACGCACCCTTACTTTAAGAACTATTCCTTTCTTTAGTTGTGGCGCTAAACTTCCTATATTAACAGCAGTTGCAGGCGCGGTAGCGCACATACTCGGAGCAGGGGACGGAAGTATTATTAGTTTCCTTATGTACGTAGTAGGTATGGCGGTTGCAATCGTGTCCATAATTTTAATGCGCTCAACTACTCAACGCGGTGAAGTATCACCCTTTATAATGGAACTTCCTGCATATCACGCGCCTAGTTTCAAAGGTCTTATGATACACCTTTGGGATAAAACAAAACATTATGTCAAGAAAGTTTTCACCATTATTTTGGCGTCAACTATTCTCGTATGGTTCTTGTCTAACTTTAACTGGAGTTGGGCTATGACTGGCGATATTAACGATTCAATTCTCGCTTCCCTCGGTCAATTCGTTCAACCCTTGTTTACACCGCTCGGATTCGGCAGTCAACTTAACGCTCAAGGTTGGGTATTCGTTGTTGCGGCAGTTACGGGTCTTATCGCTAAAGAAGAAGTTATTGCAACCTTCGGCACGCTCGCTGCAATTTTTGCAACGGCTGCGCCTGAAATTGCAGTAGAAGGTGCAACTGACGTTATGACTATGGTTTTAGGCACGGGTATTACTTGGCCGGCGCTTATAGCGTTCATAATCTTTAATATGACAACTATTCCTTGCTTTGCGGCTGTTGCAGCGGCAAAGGGCGAAACACCCAAAGGCAAATTTAAGTGGACGCTTCTCTTCTGGGTAGCAACTTCATATATCGTAAGCGCAATTTCTTACACGGCTATAACTATGTTTGCATCTTGGTCACTTTGGTCAATACTTGCAACGTTAGGTATTATAATCGTATCAGTAGTAGCGGTATTGCTTATCCGCAATTATAATAAAAAACATCCCGTTAAAGGAGTAAAATAATATGCAACTTATCGATATAATTATTGCAGTCGCGTGTTCGCTTATCGTTTTGTCGGTTGTAGTTATTGCTATCATCAATAAAATGAAAGGTAAAACTTCTTGTGGGTGTGACTGCGCGAATTGTTCGGGTTGTAAAAGTTGCAAAAATAAAACAAGTAAGCAGAATACTGCAAACAAATAAATCGCTTATCTGTCAAATCCCCCGCATAATTTACGGGGGATTTGATATTTAACTTGAAAAAAACAATGCGTTGTTGTATAATATTATTAACGGAGAAAATTAAATGATTAAAAAATTTACTATTGGTGGAATGACTTGTTCAGCCTGTTCGGCAGGGATAGAGAGAAACGTAAAAAAATTAAACGGCGTTAATTCTGTTACAGTATCTTTGATGGCAAAAGAGATGACTGTTGATTTTTCGCCAGAAAAAGTTTCGGTTGAAAATATAATTGCAACGGTTGTAAAACTTGGGTATACGGCAGGCGAGTACGGTAAAGTTAAAGAAAATAAGTACGGCGAAGCAAAAAAATTAAAAAATAGATTTATAATTTCGCTTATAATTTTATTACCGCTTATGTATTTATGTATGGGCAAAATGCTCGGCGCGCCTGTATTTAACGACGATAGGGTGAATTTTACTTTATCGGCTGTTTTAGCCTTGGTGATTTTAATAATAAATAAAAAGTTTTTTATTAGCGGTACAAAAGCCCTAAAAAACCTTTCGCCTAATATGGATACGCTTGTGTCGTTAGGCGCAGCGTCTGCTTACATTTATAGTTTGGTTATGACCGTTTTGCTTTATTTAGGCGTTGTACGCCCGGAACATAATTTTTTTGATTCGTCTGCCATGGTGGTAACTTTGGTTACTTTAGGAAAGTGGCTTGAAGAACTTTCAAAAATAAGAACGGGTGACGCTATAGATAAACTCGGTAAACTTTTGCCTAAAACGGTAACTTTAATTAAAGATGGCGTTGAAAGTACCGTGCTTACTTCTGAACTTAACGTCGGCGACGTTATCTTGCTTAAAGCAGGTGAATACGTTGCTGTTGATGGTGTGGTCGTTGAAGGTCGTGCGGGAATAGATAAATCAGCAATAACTGGCGAAAGTATCCCGAAGAAGTAACGGCTGGCGCTCAAGTAAGTTCCGGTAGTATACTAAAAGACGGTTATTTAAAATTAAAAGCAAAAACGGTAGGCGAACAAACGCTTTTTAATAAAATAGTTGAAATAGTTAAAACGGCAGGCGCAAGCAAAGCGCCGATTCAAAAATTTGCTGATAAAGTTTCTGGAGTGTTTGTACCCGTAGTTACTACTTTAGCCGTGTTAACTTTTATAATTTGGATTTTAGTTACGGGTGACCTTTACCGCGCGTTTAATTTTGGTATAAGCGTTTTGGTTATATCTTGCCCGTGCGCTTTGGGGCTTGCAACTCCCGTTGCGGTAATGGCTGCAACAGGCAAGTCTGCATCACTTGGCGTGTTGTTTAAGGATGCTGAAGCGTTGCAAAACGCGTGTAAAATAAACTGTGTGCTTTTAGATAAAACGGCAACCATTACCGTTGGAAAGCCAAAGGTAACTGATTATTTAGAGTTTGATAACGGTTTAGATATTAAAGCGGTAGTATCCGCATTAGAATCAAAATCATCTCATCCGCTTGCAGACTGCGTTATAGAGTTTTGTGGAAAAAACAATTTAGAAGTAGATGGATTTGAATATATAACTGGTAAAGGTATAGTCGGCAAGTTAAACGGTGTTAAGTATTATTTAGGCAACCGTGAAATTTTACCTAACGATATAGAAGTTAAAATTAAAAACGAAGAAAAATTTTATGGTAAAACGATTTTATATTTTGCTTCTGATAATTCGCTTTTGGCAGTTTTTGGTGTTGCTGATTACGTTAAAGAAGATAGTAAAGGCGCTATTTTAAGTTTACATCAAAGCGGAATAAAAACCGTTATGGTTACTGGGGATAATAAAAGCGCGGCAATGCGCATAGCAAAAGAAGTAAATATAGATACCGTTGAAGCAGAAGTTTTACCGCAAGATAAATACGCTGTAGTAGAAAAGTATAAAAAAGATGGTTACTTTGTCGCTATGGTTGGCGACGGTATTAACGATAGCCCTGCGCTTAAAAGCGCGGATATAGGTATAGCAATGGGTACTGGAACGGATATTGCAATAGATAGCGCAGACGTAGTTATAGCAAACGGAAGTTTAACGGGGTTAAATAATGCTATATCATTAAGTAAAAAGTCGATTAAAATTATCAAACAAAATTTGTTTTGGGCGTTCTTTTATAATGCTATAAGTATTCCCGTTGCAGTAGGCGCGCTTGCTTTTATAAGCGTAACATTAACGCCGGCAATAGCATCTGCGTGTATGTGTTTAAGTTCGTTGTTTGTCGTTACCAACGCTCTCCGTATATCAGGCAAAAACAAAAAATCAACTAAAAACCAAGTTTCAGAAAATTCAGTTGTCATTAAAGTTGACGGTATGATGTGTATGCATTGCGTAAATAGGGTAACTACCGCGCTTAACGAAATTGAAGGCGTTTCAAACGTATCTGTTGATTTAAAAAAGAAAACGGCAACTTTTGAAAAAGATTCTTCAGTTACCGTTGAAATTATAAAATCTGCTATCGAAAACGCAGGTTATAAATTAACAAAAGTGATTTAGAAAATTACCGTTATAGTCATTGATTCGTTGGGGATAGAGCAGGCGGAAATTTTCCATTTATTGGTATCGGCTATGCTTTTGGCAATAGATAACCCTAATCCGCTACCGCCTGATTCCCGTGAGCGTGATTCGTCACCGCGGTAAAATCTTTCAAAAACTTTATTTGAATCGTGGAACGGGATATTACTTCCCGTATTGAAAACGGCAAGAGAAATTTTGCCGTTCTCTTTTTTTAAACTTACTTTTATTTCACCGTTTTTATCGGCGTGTTTAACTGCGTTATCAAGTAGAATATTAACTATTTTTTTAACGCTGTCAACGTCACCTTTATAAGTAATATCGTCATCAACGTCAAGAATTAAAGTTTTTTGTTTTTCAAATGCAACCGCATCAAACGGCAACGTGTTTGAAACAATTTCTTCAGAAAGGTTAAATTCTTCAAGTGAAGATTTTACGCGCCCTTCATCAATTTTAGCAAGGGTAAGCATATCTGAAACAAGCACGCCTAGCCGTTCCGTTTGCGACTTTATATTGTTTATAAAATGATTATCATCATCTTGTTTTAACGCATCTGCGTTTGCGGAAATTATCGCTATAGGCGTTTTTAGTTCGTGGCTAGCGTTAGAAACGAATTGTTTTTGCTTATAAAAAGCCTCTCTTATCGGTTGAAAAACGTTAAAGGAAAGTCGCCACACGATTAAAAATAGCAAAAAGTATATGCCTAAAAATATAAAAAACGCGTTTAATATACTAGTTCTATATAAAACCATGTGTTCGCTCATATCTGCGGCAACTAGCAACTGTTGATTTCCGTGTGGGGCAATGTTGTAATAAATATTTCCGATTGAACCTGATTGTGACGGGCGCGCTAAAGCGGTTTCAACTATTTTTTCAATTAAACTTTCATTAAAAACTTCTTT
>JAFVOV010000006.1 GCA_017505675.1 Clostridia bacterium | reverse complement strand
GAAGAAGATTACGGAAAGAGCCTTTTGTTTGACGAAGAACCGAGCGATAAAGGAGCGGGGGTAACGGAAATAGATATAAGTTCTATTTTTGCAAACCCAAATCAACCGCGTAAAGTTTTTGACCAAACGGCGTTGCAAGAACTTGCAGATTCTATTTCTAAACACGGCGTTATTATGCCGATTATAGTTAATAAGAGCGGCGATAGGTATATGATTATTGCCGGTGAACGTCGTTTCCGCGCAAGTAAACTTGCAGGGCTTTCCAAAGTACCCGTTATCGTTAAGACTTATAACGAAAGACAGATTAAGGAAATTTCTTTAATTGAAAACTTACAAAGGGAAGACTTAAACCCGATAGAAGCAGCAACCGCAATGCGTTCGCTTATGAACGATTACGGTATGACTGCGGAAGATTTAGCGGATAGAATAGGTAAATCACGCCCCGCTATTGCAAACACTTTAAGGCTTTTAAATCTTTCACAAGAAGTTATTAAAATGGTTGCAAACGGCGCGCTTTCTGCTGGACACGCAAGGGCGCTTATATCCGTTCCGCACACCGACCAAATAAAGATGGCGGAAGTTGCCGTTAAAGACGGGCTTTCCGTTCGTGACGTGGAAAAGAAAGTTAAAGATTATTTTATGCCACCCGAAGAAAAGGCAAAAAAGAAAATCAAACAAGAACTTTCTTTAGAACTTAAAGAACTTATCGGCGATATGCAAAGGGTGCTTGGTACTAAAGTAAACGCTATAGGTAACGATAAAAAGGGTAGAATATATATCGACTATTACACGCGTGACGATTTAGACAGGATAAGCGATATTATTGAACACTTAAAAACTACAAAGATTTAAGGAGAGAGTGATGGCTTGGACCTACGTTTGGTTGGGCGTAACGGCAGTTGCCCTAATAGTTGAATTTATAACCAGCGACTTACTTTCGATATGGTTTGCTGGTGGTGGAATAATTGCTATGATACTTGCGTTGTGCGGGTTATCGTGGTACGTTCATTTGCCTATATTTATCGTTTTATCTTTCGTGTTGTTGCTATCTTTTAGAAAAATGGCAATGAGATATTTTAACAAAGGTGACGCGCGCACAAATGCAGATGCGGCGATAGGTAAAGAATATAAACTTTTAACGCCGATTTCTCTTAACGAACCCGGTTCTATAAAGGTTAACGATATTATTTGGAGCGCCGTAACTGAAAACGAAAGCGACTCCGTTTCGGAAGGGACGCTTGTCAAAATTAAATATATAAAAGGAAATAAATACGTTGTGGAGGTGGTTGAATGAATCCATTTTTAATTATTTTAATAGTTTTAGCGGCGGTTTTATTTGTAATACTAATTGCATCTATAAAGGTGGTTCGTCAGTCTACAGCAGTTGTTGTAGAAAGGTTGGGTAAATTTCATAGGTTATTAAATACGGGCGTACACTTCATTGTTCCGTTTATTGATAGGCGCGTTGGCAACGCCATTAGTTTAAAAGAAAGAGTTGCTGACTTTGCGCCACAACCCGTTATAACTAAAGATAACGTAACAATGCAAATTGATACGGTAGTATACTTTCAAGTAACAGATGCTAAATTGTTTACCTACGGCGTTGAAGACCCTATACGGGCAATTGAAAATCTTACTGCAACCACTTTACGTAACTTGGTTGGCGAACTTGAACTTGACGGAACGCTTACTTCGAGAGATACCGTCAACAGTAAAATGCGAATTATTTTAGACGAAGCAACAGACCCTTGGGGTATAAAAATAAACCGTGTAGAATTAAAAAATATTTTGCCCCCGAAAGATATTCAGCAAGCAATGGAAAAGCAGATGAGGGCTGAACGCGAACGTCGTGAAGCGATATTAAAGGCAGAAGGCGAAAAAAGAAGTAATATTTTAGTTGCCGAAGGTGAAAAAGAATCTATGATTCTACGCGCTGAAGCAAAAAAAGCGGCAATGATTGCAGAAGCGGAAGGAACGGCAACGGCGATAAAAATGATAAACGACGCAAATCCAAACGCGGCGTATCTAACGTTGAAAGGATATGATGCTCTAAAAGTTATGGCTGATGGTAATTCAACTAAAATTATTGTTCCTAGTGAAATTCAAAACGTTACGGGGCTTTTAGCAAGTTTGAAAGCCGTGGTAGATGAAGATGGGGCTAGCAAAAAATAAAAAAAAAGGGGCGGAAAACGCCCCTTAAATTTTGCAAAAGATATTCGGAGAAAAACAAATGCTTGAATTTAAACCACTCGGTAAAGAAGTGGGGGTAATTAAAGATTATATATTGAGATACGGCGGCGGGTTTTGCGATATTTCGCTCGGCGTTAAATATATGTGGCGGGATGATTTTGTTATAGATTACGCAATTTATAACGACACTTTAATATTAAAAGAAGACTGCCAAGATTATAAAGGCGCGTTTTACTTTCCGCTAGGGAAAGATAAAGAAGGCGCGCTTATCGCTATTGAAGAATATACTAAAAAAAATAATTTACCACTTAAATTTTGTTGTGTTGATAACTGCCAAGCGGCAATGCTAATAAAGCGCTACGACTTCGTTTCAGTTGTGAACGATAGGGACTGGAGTGATTATATTTACGACGCAGAAAAGTTTAAAACCTATTCCGGTAAAAAATTGAGCGGGCAAAGAAACCACGTCAATAAATTTAAAAGGCTTTATCCTGATTATAAAGTTAGGTTAATCACGGAAGAAGATTTCCCAAAAATTAAAGCGTTTTTAGACGAGTTTAACTCAAAAGCAGAATTTTTACGCTGGTCGGAAAAAGTTGAACAAGCAAAGGTTTTCGACTTGGTGCAAAATATGTTTAATATAAATCAAGTTGGCGCGTTAATAGAAGTTGACGGCAAGGTGGTGGCGTTTTCAGTAGGCGAGCGGATAAAAAACACCCTAATAGTTCATATTGAAAAGGCGCTTACTAAATACGAAGGCGTTTACCCCACTATGGCGCAAGAGTTCGCAAAGGCGTTTGCCGTTGACGGCGTAAGGTTTATAAACAGAGAAGAAGACTGCGGTGATAACGGTTTAAGAATTTCTAAACTGCAATATCACCCGTTAGAAGTTAAAGAAAAAAATATAATAAGCGTTAAAACGTTTTTCGATAAAATAAACGCCCCCGTGATAATAAAAACCGAAAGGCTTTTAGTTACTGATTTCGATACGGTTGATGCTAGAGATTATGCAAGATTATATCTTGACGAAGATTTAAATAAATGGTGGGGGTATGATTATCGCGAAGATTTAGGCGATAGCGCGCCCACCCCCGAATACTTTTTCGGGTTTCAAAAAGCCTTGAAAGAAAAAAAGGAAGAATATTCCCTTGCGGTAAAAGAAAACGGAAAGTTGGTTGGGGAATTAGTTCTTCATAACTTTGATTATTACGGCGGAGTGGAAATGGGCTTTAGGTTCTTTAAAGAGTGCCACGGTAAAGGTTACGCCGTAGAGAGCGCTAGCGCTTTAAAAGAATATTGTTTTAATAATCTTGGCGCAAAAAAATTAAAATCACGCTGTTATAAAGAAAATTTACCGTCGGCAAAACTGATTAAAAGGTTAGGGCTTAATAAGGCGAATGAAAATCAAACGCATTACTTTTTTGAATTAGAAAATCCTAATATATAAAAAACAGTAAATGCTTTATAGTTTATCGTTTGGTAGCCTTGACTTTTATAAACGTTTGTTATATAATTTATATCAATTAAAATAATAGGAGAACAAAACTATGCAGATGCTTGAAATGTTATATGATGAAATTCAAGATGCGGTGGATAGAAAAGTTCCATTCGTAATTCCTATCGGTACTATGGAATATCACGCGCGCCACGCTTCGTGCGGAACGGATACGCTAGTTATTACAGGTTGCTTGAGAGAGTTGGAAAAGGAAAAGGAAATTGTAGTTTGTCCGCCCATTTGGTACGGTGTTGCATCTTACGCAGTATGCGCGCCAAAGCCTAGCCACTTCCACGTAGACGAAGATGCTTATGCTAACTATTTATATTGCATATTAAAGTCTATGATTGATGCTGGTCATAAGAATATATACCTTGTGGCTCATCATCAAACAGAGGGCGCAGGTTTGATGCCTATGACTATTGCTTGCCATAAGGCTGCTAAAAAGGTAACCATGGAATATATGGAACAAAAACTCGGAAAAGGTTGGTGGGGTAGTGATGCCTATGCTTCATATTATGAAGATATGGGTAGTGAAGACGACCCGTTCTCTTACATCAAGGTTATCCCCTTAATCGGCGCAGATGCGCAGATTAAGTGCGGTGGTTTTGACCACGCAGGCAAATGGGAAACAAGCCTTATGATGGGAACTTATCCTGAATTAGTAAATCTTGACCGTTGTGAGCGTAATACAGAATGGTTTGCCAAGAGCGCGACTGAAGCGAGCGAAGAAACCGGTAAGCATATGGTAAACTGCACGCTTGAGTGGTTAAGGAAGGTCATTGTATAATTTTTATAATATTAAATGCACGTCGCAACAAATAAAATTTTTAATTAAAAGCACCGCTTTAGCGGTGCTTTTAATATTTGGTTAAAGTTCTTTAATGAAAGATAAAATTTTATCTTGTAAATCGTTTATTGAGCCGTCGTTTTGAATAACGGTGTAGGGGGAAAGGTCTGCGTTATCGTAATCAAATTGATTTTTAATGCGCGCCAAAATTTCTTGTTCGGTAAGGTTTGAACGCTTTTGAACGCTTTCTATTCGCGCGGAAAGGGCGCGACTAATAATTAAAACCTTGTCAAAATTTTTTTCATAACCACATTCAAAAAGCAAGGGTACTTCAACAAAAAGTAGTCCTGTTTTTTTTGCGGTTTTACGCAAAATTTCTTCTAACACCAAGGGGGTTATAAGAGCGGTTAATTTTTTGTGCAGAACTTTATCAAAAAAAACTTTTTGTGAGATTTTTTTTCTGTCTATTTTTAATTTTATTAAGCCCGTTACCGCATCAGGAAAAAGAGTTTTAAGCAGTTTTTTAACCCGCCTTTTTTCGTACAATTCGCTGACGATTAAGTCGCTTGAAAGGGTATAATAGCCAGCGTCTTTTATTATTTTTAAGGCGCTACTTTTTCCGCTACCTATTCCGCCTGTTACGGCTATAAGTTTTTTGTTTTTATCCATAAGTTATTTTGCATCAAACCAAGTTTTACCGCAACCCAAACCAACGGTAAGTTTTACGGAAAGTTTGACCGCTCCTTCCATTTCTTCTACAAGTATTTTTTCTATTTTTTCTTTTTCGTCAATAAAAGCGTCTATAATAAGTTCGTCGTGAACCTGTAAAATAAGTTCGGATTTTAAGTTTTCTTTCTTTATTCTATTAGCAACGCCAAGCATTGCAAGTTTAATTATATCCGCGCTACTACCTTGCAACGGCATATTCATTGCAACGCGTTCGCCAAAGGATTTTAAGTTATAGTTTGAAGAAAACAGTTCTTTTATATATCTTTTTCTGCCGAGTAAGGTTATAGCGTATCCATTTTCTTTAGCAGATGCAACGTTTTCATCCATATATTTTTTTACTTCTGGATATTCTGAAAAATATGAATTTATATATTCACGCGCTTTGGCGTTACTAATTTTTAAATTTTTAGCCAAGCCGTATTCGCTAATTCCGTAAATAATACCAAAGTTTACAGCCTTTGCGTTACTGCGCATTGCGGGGGTAACGTCATTTATATCCACCCCGAAAACTTTAGCGGCGGTAGATGCGTGAACGTCCTTTTCATTATTGAACGCGTCAATTAGCGCCTTGCAGTCGGAAAAGGCGGCAAGCAACCTTAATTCTATTTGAGAATAATCTGCGCTGATTAAAATTCTATCGCTAGATTTCGGCACGAAAAATTTTCTTAATTCTTTGCCTTCGTCGTCGCGGACGGGGATGTTTTGCAAATTTGGTTCTTTGCTTGAAAGTCTGCCCGTAGCCGTTACCGTTTGGTTAAATGAAGTGTGTATTAGCCCCGTTTTTTTATCGATAAGTGGTTTAAAGCCTTCAATGTAAGTGGACTGCAACTTTTGTATTCTGCGGTAGGTTAATATAAGGGGGACTATCGGGTGCGCGTCTTCTAAAGTTTCTAATATTTCCGCCGTGGTAGAATATCCTGTTTTAGTTTTTTTGCCTTTACCTATTTTTAAATTTTCAAACAACAGTTCGCCAAGTTGCTTTGGCGAGTTTACGTTTAGGCTATCGTCGTTAGCAAAATCGCGGATTTTACTTTCTAAATCTAAAAGCATAACGCGGTATTTTTCACCCGCTTCAGAAAGCGCGTTGTAATCCACCTTAAAACCCGAAACTTCCATATCGTATAAAAGGTCTGTTAAGGGCAATTCAACGTTAGAGTATAAATTTTCTAAACCTTCTTCTTTTAATTTTACTTTAAGTTCTTCGTAAATTTCCATAAGCGAACTTGCTGGGGTTAGCGCACTTAAATCGTATTCGGTTAAAAGGTCTAAAAGCGTTTCTTCCCTACCGGAAAATTCCGCAAGGTATCTTAAAAGTGAAACGTCTTCACACGGCGCGGTAAGCGTTATGTCCACGTTGTTTTTTACAAAATGCTTTAATTCTTTTTTGCTAAAAACTATTAGGGTTTTGTCGCCCGTAAGTAACGGCTTTAACGCTTTTAACGCGTCGGAAAGATTAAATCCGTCGTCAAGTAAGGTTTCCCTAACGTTTATTATATATTCGGTATCGCCGTCGGAAAGGTTTATGTTTCTGCTACCTATAGTGAGTGAGATATTAGTAGCGCTTATTTTATTTAAAACGGCAAAGTCGTCAACGGTTACGCTAGTTATATCTTTTTTAATTGTTTCTTTTTCCGGCGCTAAAGGTTCACCATCTTCAAACAGTTCGCTTTTTTTGTATAACGACTTAAATTCAAGTTCGGTAAAGCGCTCTTTTGCCTTTAGTGAAAACCGCGCGGGGATTTCCATATTTTTAAGGTCGGTGTCAACACCACAATTACAGTTAATTGTCGCAAGAGTTTTTGATAGATAGCAAAGTTCTTTATTATTTACTATTTTTTCTTGAAGTTTGCCTTTAAGATTATCGGTGTTAGAATATAAATTTTCAATATTGCCGTATTCTAAAAGCAATGCTTTTGCGGTTTTTTCACCTATTCCGGGAACGCCGGGGATGTTATCAGAACTATCGCCCATAAGCGCTTTTAAATCAATAATTTGAGCGGGGGAAAGGGAAGTTTTTTCGGTAAAGTTTACGTTGTTATAAACTTCTATATCAGTTATACCGCGTTTTGTAAAATGCACTTCGGTTTCATTATCAACTAACTGAAATGAATCCTTATCGCCCGTTATAATGATGGTTTTAATTGAAGTGTGCTTTGCTATCGTACCGATAATATCGTCCGCTTCAGAGCCTTCTTTTTCAAAAGTTTTAATACCCATAAGCGATAAAAGTTCTTTAAGTAGCGGAATTTGCGGGCGAAGTTCTTCAGGCATTGGCTTTCTTGTGCCTTTATATTCGGTAAATAGTTTATGGCGGAAAGTTGGCGCTTTTAAGTCAAAAGCAACGGCGGCGTGCGAAGGTTGTTCATCAGATAAAACTTTGAAGAACATATTTAAAAATCCGTAAACTGCGTTGGTGTAAATACCGCTTTTAGTAGTAAGAAGTGGCATTGCGTAAAAGGCGCGGTTAATTAAACTGTTTCCGTCAATCAATACTAATTTTTCCATAAAAAACCCGTTATAACGCTTGCCAAACGATAAAATTTATGCTATTATCTTATAGCAAGCACGCGAAAGAGTTTCGCTAAAATTTATTCTACTAAATAATTTTAGCAAAAATAAGCAAAATTTGCAACAAATATGAATATATTTTGCCGCTGTGGTGAAATTGGCAGACGCGCTGGACTCAAAATCCAGTGGTAGCGATACCGTGCCGGTTCAAGTCCGGCCAGCGGCACCAAAAGAGTTCGAGTTAAACCGAAAGGTCTAGCGCGAACTTTTTTATATTGTTAAGTTTTTTGTCGGTTATTTCAAACTAAAAAAGGATAACGATTTTTCGTTATCCTTTTTTTAATCAAATAGTTAAAATATTAAACTTTATAAAGTTGCAATAAAAGATTGTATAAACCTGAACTGTTCCAGTATTTTATATCTGCAGCGAGTTTTTCTTTAAATTCTTTTACGCTGTAAACTTTTTGTGTGGGCAAGAAAATCTGGGTAAGGTAAGATTCAAAGCGGAAAGTATAATGTCCGTACTGTTCTTTTATCATACGCATACCATTTTGTGAATAAGACAAATTAAGTCCTTGAGCGGTAATAGATAGGCGGTAACTTTTATCTTTTTTATATTCAACTTCAAAAATAAAACCATATTCGTCGCGCACGTGATAACTTACGTTGCTGATATATGAGCCGTAGTAGTTGGAACTCATTCTCTTATACTTTTTATTTTTGCGAGTTACCTTTTCAGGCACGCCTAATTTAAGGTCGGATTTGAGCAACTTTCTTGCATTTTTAATCATAAAATATTTGCTAATAAAATACATAACTTTACCCCTTTTATGTGAATGATTATATTTTTTGTGAAAATGCGTATCACAATAAATATATTTTAACATAACTAAAGTTTATTGTCAATAAGTTTAATAAGTTTGCAATTTTTTTACTTTTTTTGTTGTTTTTTATAGTAATTTTTACAAAGGTAACATTTTATTGCATTTAAAGGTTTTTTTTGATATAATTTAACGGTTAAGTGTCGGGGTGAATTATGTTAGAACTTAAAAACGTTAGAAAAACTTATAAAACTAAATCTGGTGAAGTACACGCCCTTGACGGCGTAAGTTTAACTTTTCCGTCAAAAGGTATGGTGTTTATTACCGGAAAAAGTGGGTGCGGAAAGACAACGCTACTTAATGTAATCGGTGGGCTTGACGGTTTTGACGAAGGGGAAATATCAATTCTTGGAAGGGCTTTTTCAACGTTTTCGCCTACTGAATACGACGGATACCGCAACACTTTAATAGGGTTTATTTTTCAAGAATATAATCTTTTGCCTGAATTTACCGTAGAAAAAAACATAAAAATTGCTATGGAAATTCAAGGTGGCGCTATAGACGAGCAGGCTTTTGACGCTCTTGTTAAATCGGTTGGTATTCACGACCTTATGAACCGCAAGCCAAACGAACTTTCGGGCGGTCAACGCCAACGCGTTGCCATTGCAAGGGCGTTGCTTAAAAACCCAAGAATTATTATGGGTGACGAGCCTACGGGCGCGCTTGATAGCAACACGGGAACGCAGGTTTTAGATACGCTAAAAGAACTTTCTAAAGAAAAATTAGTAATAATCGTTTCGCACGACCAAGACTTTGCGGAAAAATATGCCGACAGAATTATTAAATTAGTAGATGGGCGTGTGGAAGAAGATATAACCTTTTCGGAAAACGAAATTGAAACTAATATTAGTGATAACGGGCATTCTATCGTAGTAAAGCAAGGCGCGATTTTAAATGAAGATGAAAAAGACCTTATTGCGCTTGCCGTTAAAGAACGAAAAAAAATAGAATTTACTGAAAAATTATCTTATAGGCAAAGACAAGAAACGGGCGAAGTTATAAACGTTACGCCATATAGCCCCGTAGTATTAAAGAAAAGCAAGATGAAACTTAAAAGTTCGGTTGCTTTAGGGGTTAAATCTTTAGGCGTTAAACCGTTTAGGCTTTTATTCACAGTATTGCTTTCCGCTATAGCCTTTGCCGTTTTCGGTTTGTTTGATACTATTGCAAATTTTAGCACGGCAAACGTAATAAGCAATTTACTCCGCACCGCGTCGTCGCCAACGGTAGTTGCCGGTGGGGAATACGTTATTAACGAAAAAGAAAACGATAGTTACGACGTAAAAATATCTCAAGACGAAATTGATAAACTTGAAGATAGAACGGGGTTTACTATTAAGGGAATTTACGATTTAGACGAGAATAAAAGCGGTTTTACGCGCACCACTTACGCGATAAATGAAATTTATTCTTCAAACGTTCTGCTCGGTAAAAAGTATTATACGAACTACATAAACGGCTTTATTGAGTTTAATCGTAGTGAAATTTCTGCCGACGGCAATTTGGGTAGTTTTGGCTACAAACTTATGTACGGCGAATATCCTGAATTGAGATATATAGGCGAAACGGAAGTTGTAGATACTGAAAGTTTATACGATATAGCAATATCTTCTTATCTTGCAGAATCTATAATCCACTATCTAAACGGAAATCCGCTTTCAGATAAGGTTATAAAACTTTTACCAGACTTAATAGGCGAAAAAATAACGGTTAAAAGTCAGCAGTATACGATTATAGGCATAATTGACTGCGGGGATATTCCTGAAAGATACGCTCCGCTTAAAGAATCAACTTCAACTAATAATTCCATTTATACTTTGTCAGAAGATTTTTCTTCTTATATAAATTCTGGCGCGCATAAATGTATTTTCGTTGCCGAAGGTTATTTAAAACACTTTAATGAAGAAAGCAAGCGCGCAAAAATCTTTTACACGGGCGATTCAACTTGGTCGGTAACGCAAAAAGGAATAACGCAAAAATGTCGCGCGCAAAACTACGCTTATGCGTCGCGTTATTATGATTTAAATAACGTTGCGTTGTTTTCCGGGGAGTATGCGGAAAACAATAAACTTACGCTTTCTGACGACCAAGTGCTTATTCATTCGGCAAACTTAAAAACGCTATTTAATAATAAATTTGCATTATTGAGCGCAGAAGATAAAGAAAAGGCGAACGGGCTGTTTACGGCGTTAAAATCCGATTATATCAGCGCAGAAAACGCGCGCAATAAAATGAGTGAACTTATGGCGTTGTTGTTTTCTGACGACGAGATAAGAAATCAAACGTTAAACGTTACAAAAATGTCTGACGTAACGCACGAAAGCGTGGAAGAAACGGTTGAAGCGGTGGGGATTTATTTTGGTATAGATATCGGAAACGAGCCGTTAGGCAATAACTACCGCTTTATGTTCAACGATTCACTCTTATCGCATTTTAAGGTTTATAACGGACAGGGCGAATATTCAAGAATATTATTCTCCCCCAAAAGTAACGCCGTTGGGCGTAGGATAGTTGCGGGATATATGTGTAACGAAACGGGGTTCGTGCTTAACTGGTACGGCAATTCTGCTTTAAGCGTTATTAATGGTAACGAAGAAACTATAAGGCAGGCGGCGGATTTGTTTTTATACGTTGCCATTGCGCTTGCGCTATTCTCTGTGTTTATGTTCTTTAACTATATAGTAACAAGCATAGTTAATAAGCGCCCCAGCATAGGCGTTTTAAGGGGGCTTGGCTCTGGCGGAAAAGATATTTTTAGAATGTTTATAAGCGAAAGCATTATAATTGCGCTCATTAACGGCGTTTTGGCGGCGTGCTTTGCTGCGATAGGGTGCGTGTTTGTAAATATGTATATAGCGGACGTAATGTATATTTCAATTCCGTTTGCGCTGTTTGGCTTTAGACAAGGTTTGATAATTTTTGCAATGAGTATTTTAACGGCAATTTTATCTTCTATATTGCCGATAATAAAAATCGCAAAAGAAAAACCTGTTGACTTAATAAGAAAATTGTAAGTAAAAAGTTACGGAGTCAAAAATGATTATAGGTTTAATTTCAGGGCTTATAGGGTTAGCGCTTATATTTTTTATCGCGCTTTATATTATTTATAGAATAACCTTTTATTCGCCCTCTCAAAAGCAAAACGATTTTTATAATATACCTGAAGGTTCGGGGTTTAACCAACAAAAGCCAAAAATGTTAGAGCATATTGACGGGCTATTAAAAAGGGAATACGAAGAATTATCTATTGTATCGTTTGACGGGTTAAAACTTTTCGGTAAATATTATCATCAAACGGATGGCGCGCCTATATATCTTGGCTTTCACGGCTATCGTGGAACGGACGTGCGTGATTTGTGCGGTGCGGCAAGAATAGCGGAAATTTCAGGGCAAAACCTTTTAATCGTTTCCCAACGCGCTCACGGAAAAAGCGAAGGGCATACTATAAGTTTTGGCGTTAAAGAGCGTCATGACTGTTTGTCTTGGATAAATTACGTTGTAGAGCGTTTCGGTAGCGACGTTAAAATTTGCATTAACGGCGTGTCAATGGGGGCGGCAACCGTTCTTCTTGCCACGGGATTTTCTTTGCCTAAAAACGTCTTTGGCGTGGTTGCGGATTGCCCGTATTCTTCGCCCGACGCAATAATTAAAGAAGTTCTAAAGGGTATGAAACTTCCGCCCAAGATTTTTTATCCGTTAGTAGAACTTTCCGCAAGAATATTCGGCGGATTTTCCCCAAAGAGCGTCAGCGTGATTGACGCGGTGAAAAAGTCTAAAGTGCCTATCTTGCTTATGCACGGTGAAAGCGACGGGCTTGTTCCCGTAGAGATGAGCGCAGAGATTGCAAAAGCAAATCCTTTGGTTGAACGCCACACTTTCCCCGGCGCAGACCACGGCATCAGTTATATGACTGATGAACAAAGATATTTAAGTATAGTTAAAAATTTCGTTGCAAAACACGTTGAATAATTAAACGCCGCAGTTTTCTGCGGCGTTTTTTAGACCGTTTCTATATGTATACAAGCGCCCGTTTCGGCATCTTGAAACATCATCCAGTATCCGTCCCCTTTCATATTAAATACTGAAAGGGGGATAAAGGACGAACAGCCTTTTAGTTCTTTTGGCGGTTCAGGGGAATAGACGGCAGGAACTCCGTAGCATATATATTTTTCAGTTCCGTTTTCTTTTATTACCCCAACAACGTAAAATCTTTCTTTTGAGTAATATATTTTTGCCCAACGGCTGTCGGGGAAAGTTCGGCTTAACTCTTGCTCTACAGGGTGCTTGGAAAAAACTTCGGTCAGTTCTTCTCTGACGGTGTCAAGATAGCGCTCTTTTTTACCGCTAAAGCGCTCACAAGCGTTCGTTTCATCTTTACTTCCGTCAAAGCAATCATTGCTTTCGAGCGTTTTTTCTTGGTTTCTAATAGTAGGCAATTCATTTTCAAACGGTAAATATCCACGCTCTTTCTCCTTTACGGCGTTTATTTTATCTTGAATTTCTTCTTCTAAAGAATAGTAATTAACGGTGGCAACGGCTTCGTCGTCGTATCCGCTGATAAAGCGTTGCTTGTTAAATTCGTCAGGCGGAGTAACGCTGGGGTCAGGGTTTGGCGCTGGCGGATAAGGCGGTTTAACGGGGCTTGGCTCGTTGGGCGTTTTAGGGCAAGGGTTACCGTGTGGGAGCGGTGCGGGTTTATCACTTTCTTTTCTATCTTTTTTTCTATCGGTAATACATTTTTCCGCAACTATTTTCTTAAAATCCGAAAGGGTAAAATTAAACCCGTCTGCGCGCGCAAAAGCAACGGTCACGGGGATATCGTCTTTAACGGAATAAATACCTACGGCAAGCCCGTTTTTATAGTTTGGCGCAAAATTCATAACGGTTGCAAAAGAAGAAGGGCGGAATCCCAACGGAAAATAAAAACGCTCTTTTTCACCGTCAATAATTAAGGCGTGGTAAGAGCCAACTATATCTTTGGGGAGATTTATAAGGGATAAGTGGAATTCCGCCACTCCGTTTTCAATTTCTATGCGCGCAATACCGCAAAGCGGTTTATTTATAGGTTGCGCGTCACATTCCGTTCGCTTTAATACTAAAACTTTTTTTTCGTAAGCCATAATAAAAATCCTTTTAATAGATTTGTGACAAAATATTCCTATTAAATAATATATATGTTAAGGCGTGTCGAAAAAGAGAAAATAAGGTCTAAAATTTAGAAATTTAAACAAATTTATAAGAATATTTACCCAAAAATTAAAAAATTTTCAAAAACGGTTTTTAATGCCTTTACTTTTGACAAAAACTATGGTAGAATACAAACTGCGGAACAAGAAAATTTTAACTTTTTTCAGCATTAAGCGCGTTTATAAAAATGCTTAAATCGCGAATAAATTAAAGGCGATTTTACAGTTTTGTTATAAGGCTATATCAAAACTGTGATAAATGAAAATTGCGCTTATAAAAAATATTTTTTAGTCAAAAAAACTCGGAGTAAACCGAGAATACATAAGGAGAATGAACTATGACGACTAACAAAAAAGTTTTGGAATTTATCCAACAAACTCAAGAACTCTGCCAGCCTGACAAAATCGTTTGGGTTGACGGTAGCGAAGAACAACTTGAAGCCTTCCGTAAACAGGCTGTTGATGAAAAAATTCTCATCAAACTCAATCAAGAAAAGTTGCCCGGTTGCTATCTTCACCGCACGACTGTAAACGACGTTGCAAGGGTAGAAGGAAGAACCTTTATTTGTTCTAAAAATAAAGAAGATTCCGCGCCGATTAACAACTGGATGGAAACAGGCGAAGCAATGAATCTTATGAACGACCTATTTAAGGGCGTTATGAAAGGCAGAACTATGTACGTTATCCCCTATTCAATGGGCGCGGTAGGCAGCAAGTTCTCTAAAATCGGTATCGAACTTACCGACTCAATTTACGTCGTACTCAACATGGCAATCATGACCAGAGTTGGCAAAGCAGTTGTTGATGCTTTGGGCGACGGTGACTTTATTAAAGGTTTACACTCTTACGCGGAACTTTCCGAAGAAAAGAGATACATTATGCATTTCCCCGAAGAAAATACCATTATGAGTATCAACTCTAACTACGGTGGTAACGTTCTTCTCGGTAAAAAGTGCTTTGCGCTCCGTATCGCGTCTTATCTTGGTAAGACCGAAGGCTGGATGGCTGAACACATGCTTATTCTCGGCATCACCAACCCCAAGGGCGAAAAGAAATATATTGCGGCTGCATTCCCCAGCGCTTGCGGTAAAACCAACCTTGCAATGCTTATTCCCCCCAAGGCTTACCTTGATAAGGGATATAAAATCGAATGTGTTGGCGACGATATCGCTTGGATTAGAGTTGGCGAAGACGGCAGACTTTGGGCTGTAAACCCCGAAAACGGTTTCTTCGGCGTTGCTCCCGGAACTAATATGAAGTCTAACCCCAACGCTCTTAAATCTACTATGAAAAACACCATTTTCACCAACGTTGTTCAAAATCTTGATGACAACACCGTTTGGTGGGAAGGTCTTGATAAGAACCCCCCGAAGAACGCTATCGACTGGAAGGGCAACCCCTGGAACGGCGATACGGTTGACGCAGAAGGCAAGCCCGTTAAAGGCGCGCACCCCAACAGCCGTTTCACCGCACCCGCTATCAACTGCCCCTGTATTTCAGACCAGTTTGAAGCGCCTAACGGAGTTCCGCTTACCGCTATCGTATTCGGTGGCAGACGTGCTAAAACCGCACCGCTCGTTTACCAGAGTAAAGACTGGAACAACGGCGTATTCGTTGGCTCAATTATGGCATCTGAAACAACCGCGGCAGCAACCGGCGCAGTTGGTGTAGTTCGCCGTGACCCGATGGCTATGCGTCCGTTCGTTGGCTACAATATGGGGGACTATTTTAAGCACTGGATTGAAATGGGTGACAAGATTGCAAATAAACCCAAGATTTTCAACGTAAACTGGTTCAGAACTGATGACGAAGGTCACTTCATTTGGCCGGGCTTTGGCGACAATATGCGCGTTCTTGAATGGATTATTGACCGTTGTGAAGACAAGGTTGACGCAGTTGAAACGCCTATCGGTTTCGTTCCCAAGGCTGAAGACATCAATATCGAAGGTTTGGAAGACGTTACTCTTGATACCATCAAAGAACTTCTCACTATCGACGTTGAAAACTGGAAGAAGGAAGCAGAAGGCATTGAAGGTTTCTATGGCGAACTCACCAGAGTGCCCAAAGAACTTTATGACGAACTTGCTAAACTTAAAGCAAATCTTGCAAAATAAATTAGAAACAAAAAAAGGCGTTGCTTTTGCAACGCCTTTTTCATTTGTCTGTTATAATTAAAAAATAGAAAAGCGCGGTTTTATTATATACCGTCAAAATTTTGTTCTTCTTTATAGTGGTTATATAATTCGTCAATTAACGGTTTATATTTGTTTACGCTTTCATATTCTTTTTCATTAAAAGCATCTGCAAGAGCGTCAATAATTTCGTTCAACTTCGCATCGTCAACGTTTTTTAAATCTATATCTTTTTTTAAGTAGTTTATTAGTTCGTTGCGAATATAATCGTATATACTTTGATAAACGCTATCTTCAAGCAAATCACTATGTAACCGCAAATATCGGTGTGCCCAAGTAAGCATATCTTGCCTACCTTGTTTTTCCCAAAACTTTTCAAAACGGCGGATTTTTATTTTGTCCTTTAACTTCATATCTTTCTCCTATGTAAATAATTTATTTTTCATTTAAATAAAAAAAGTGCGCCAACCGAAGTCAACGCACATAAAACGCAAACTCCGTTGTCGCCAAACAAAACTAAACAAGATGGACTAACCACTCCCATTTGGAATTTGCATTTTTAACAAATTTCGTTAATGGGAGTATGTTAATAAAAAGGATAATTATCCCTTTGGTTAGTCTTTTTAAATTATTTAGTTTTATTTGGCATAATTAGTATAACACATAAAAAAAGTTTAATCAAGCAGTTTAGGAAGATTAAACCCGTTATTACGAGTTTTGCACGCGCAGTCGGACAAACGAATAAATCTATTTTCTTCTATGTGAATTACTTATTTTCATTTAAATAAAAAAGTGCGCCAACCGAAGTCAACGCACAAAAACACAGACTCCGCTTGTCGCTCAACAAACTTTATATGAAATGGGTTTAACACTTACATACATGGAATCCGCATTTTATCAAATTCAATAATGTAAGTGTGTTTAAAAAGGAGTATAGTTATCCCTTTAAAAGATAAAGAAACCCGACTTTTATACATATTAAGTTTGTTGAGCATAATTAGTATAACACATAAAAAAAGTTTTATCAAGCGGTTTAGGAAGATTAAACCCGTTATTACGAGTTTTACGCGCGTAGTCGGACAAACGAATAAATCTATTTTCTTCTATGTGAATTACTTATTTTTCATTTAAATAAAAAAAGTGCGCCAACCGAAGTCAACGCACATAAAACGCAAACTCCGTTGTTTGACATACAATTTAATAGAAATGGCTAGCACTCCCATTTGGAATTTGCATTTTTAACAAATTTCGATAATGAGAGTATGTTGATAAAGAGAAAATAATATTCCCTTTATTAGCCACTTTTTATATTATTAAATTGTATGTCACGAATAGTATAACACATAAAAAAAGTTTTATCAAGTGGTTTAGTAAAATTAAACTGTCATTACGAGTTGGTCGGGCAAAGGTAGCCTTTCTCAAAATGACAAGGGGAAAATTAACGCGTCGTCATTACGAGTCGGGGTAGCAAAGACGGGCAAACGAAGTAATCTTAATATATTTATTAAAAAATCCGCCACTATATTTGGTAGTGACGGATTTATTTTTATTTAATCGTTATATCTTAATATTCGGTGGTGTAGTTATCAAAGTAACCTTGAATCCAAATAATCGGCGTTCCTTTATCGCCGGAGCCAGAAGTCAAGTCACAAAGCGAACCGATAAGGTCGGTCAATCTTCTTGGGGTAGTACCCATTTGACCAACTACGGTAGAATCTTTTTTAGCAATTTCGCCCTTAATTGCTTCTTTAAGCGCGTCGCCTTTTAAGTCCTTAAAATCGTTATCGGCAAGGTATTTCAATTTAAGTTCGTTTGGCGTGCCTTCTAAACCTTTAGTATACGCGGGGGAAACAACGGGGTCTGCGAGTTCCCAAATTTTACCAACGGGGTCTTTAAACGCGCCGTCGCCATATACCATAACTTCTATCTTTTTGCCGGTTAATTCAAGTAAGTTTTTCTGAATCGCGTCAACAATAGGTTGGCAGTCACGCGGGAAAAGTTTAACGGATTCTTCAGTAGATTTATTAGAACCTAAAAGACCGTAGTTTTCATTATATCCGCTACCGTTTACAGGTGCGTTTAACACTTCATCAAGACCGATAACCACGTTTGCGCCTGCCGCTTTTAATAAACGTTTGGTGCGCGCTCTAGTGTGAATATCACAGCAAAGAACGTTTTTGGTGTAAGGTAAGATTGCTTTAGGGTTGTTTGCAAAAATAATTTCACATTCCGCGCCCTGGCTTTTAACTAATTCACTATAATAAGCAACGTAGTCAACACCGGTAAAGGTATGTTTTTCATATCCGAAAAGTTCGCGATATTTTTCTTCAGTTAAAACGTCGGTATAGGGGTTTACGCCCTTTTCATCAAGCGCATCAAGACTAATAAGGTGGTTGCCCACTTCATCAGACGGGTAAGAAAGCATAATAACAACTTTTTTAGCGCCTTTTGCTATGCCTTTAAGGCAAACGGAAAAACGGTTGCGTGAAAGAATAGGGAAAATTATACCGATAGTTTCACCGCCGAGTTTGTTTTTAACGTCAGTTGCAATATCTTCAATAGATGCGTAGTTACCTTGCGCCCTTGCAACAATTGCTTCAGTCATTGCTACAACGTCACGGTCGTGAAATTCAACGCCTTCACCTTTAGATGCTGCCATAACCGAATCGGTTACTATTTTAACTATATCGTCTCCGCTTTTAATGATAGGGGCTCTAACGCCGCGCGATACTGTTCCGAAAAAACGTTCCACTTTTAATTCTCCTTTATTTAACCATATTATTTTATTGGCTTAACGGTTATATTATATCTTGCTCTAAAAAATTTGCCAACTTTTTTTCGCCCTTTTGATATTAGAATTTCTTATAGTTATCCAAATTAAAAAATAAAAACGCGTATAAAAACGCTACGCAAGGGCAAAATAAAATTATCAAAAATTTTGGAGGGTATTTATGGATAAGAATATGCTTACCACTAAAGAAGCGGGGTTAATTAGCGACCTTTTAACAATGGAAGAAAGCGCTTGCAAAAAGGCAAGGCTATATTCAAGAATTTTAACAGACCAAACGCTTGCCGAAGCGTTCGGCAAAATTGCAGACAACCACGAAAAGCGTTTTAACGAACTTTTCGATTTATTGTAAGGGGGAATTAACAATGAGCAATTATAAAGCAGACATTACGCTTAATGAAAAAGATTCACTTCAAGATATGTTGAATTTGGAAAAAAGTTTAGTAAAAATTTATTCAACCGCCATCACGGAAGGGTGTAGCAAAGGGTTTAGAACTCTCATTAAATCACACTGGTCGGGCGCGGTAGAAGACCAAATGAAAGTATTTTTAGAAATGACCGAACACGGTTATTACGAAGTAGAATCTGCGCCAGAAACAATGCTTTCTGAACACAAGAATAAATTTATGAAAGTTAAAAGTCAACTTTCTTAATTGAAAGGCTCTAACACAAACTCTGACTGATTTTTAGCGGAAAAATACTGCAAATTACTTCGTGTTTTGTGCGGTTACAGACCGCAAAGGGTATGCGCCCTTACAAGAACACTCGTCCTTTTTGTATTTTTCACGCTAAAACGTAAAAATTACTAATCAGTCATTTTTTGTGACATAGCCAATTGAAAAAAGTAACCCCTGCCAGCAGTAGCATAGCAGGGGTTTTAATTTTAGTCGTTTAATTTATTCCGCTGACGGCTCTTCCGCATTAGCGGTATTATTTTCAGCGTCTTTTTTTGCGTAGCGCTTATTCATAATAATTTTGGTTACGATAAGTGAACCTATCATAATTGCAACGCTTAACGGTAACATTACAAGCGCGTTGGGGATAAACCCTGCAACTATAAAGCAAACGAAAGATATTACTGCAACGTAAACAGCGTAAGGGATTTGCGTTGAAACGTGGTTTAAGTGTTCACATTCCGCGCCTGCGCTACTCATAATGGTAGTGTCTGAAATGGGTGAGCAATGGTCGCCACATACCGCGCCGGCAAGGCAAGCAGACATACAAACAGTACCTATACCGCCACCAACAGGGAACATTGCGTCTACTATCGGAATCAATATACCGAAAGTTCCCCAACTCGTACCGGTTGCAAACGCAAGTAAGCAAGCAACAATAAACACGATAGCCGGTAAGAATTTTTGTAAACTTGCCGCCGCGCCGTTCATAAGGTCGCCAACGAAGAAAGCCGCGCCTAGTTCACCCGTAACGTTTTTAAGAGCAGTCGCAAAGGTCAAAATTAAAATTGCGGGGAGCATTGCTGTAAAGCCTTCAGGAATACTTTTCATAGAGTCGCCAAAAGAAACAACGCCACGAACAGCCATATATATAATGGTTATAACTAGCGCAATAAGTCCACCCCAAGGTAGAGCAACGGTTGCGTCTGTGTTAGCAAAGGCATCAATGAAAGTTTCGCCGTCAAGTATTCCTCCAACGTAAACGAGAGCGAAAACGCTTACTACGATAAGTGAGATGATGGGGATTAAAAGGTCCCACACCCTACCTTTAGCAGACGGGGTATAACTAGTGTCTTCAACTTTAGAGCCAGAGAATAAATCTCCGTTCATTGCGTTGATTTCGTGTTTTCTCATAGGACCGAAATCAAACTTCATAACGATAAGCGCTACTACGAAAACTATCGTAAGTATTGAATAGAAGTTAAACGGAATTGCTGCAATGAAAAGGTTTAAGCCTTGTCCGTCCGCTGCGTATTGTGAAACTGCCGCAGCCCAACTTGATATAGGCGCTATCATACATATAGGCGCTGCCGTTGCGTCGATTATAAATGCAAGTTTAGAACGGCTTATTTTATGTTTGTCGGTAACGGGGCGCATAACAGAGCCAACCGTTAAGCAGTTAAAGTAGTCGTCAATAAATATAAGCACGCCAAGTACGAAGGTGCAAAGCGCCGCGCCAACGCGCGTTTTAACGTGGGTTTGCGCCCATTCGCCAAACGCTTTTGAACCGCCTGCTTTATTTACTAACGATACTATAATGCCAAGTTCAATAAGGAAAATAAAGATACCTGCAGTACCGGAAACAGCGCTGATAAGACCGGTGTTTATAACGGTATCAACCGTGTCGAGCGGGTTAAAGTTTGCTGCAAGAATTCCGCCCGAAAGTATACCTATAAATAGTGAAGAATAAACTTCTTTAGTAATAAGCGCAAGACCTATTGCAATAATCGGGGGAAGAAGCGCCCAAAATGAGCCTATAACCACGCCTTCGCCACCGCAAGTTCCACAGCAGTCGGGGCAGGCAAAAACGACGGGAACGAGTTCGCCGTCAACAACGTGCATAGCATTGCTTGTAATTTCGTGCGCGTTGTTACAAGTTTCGCATATCGCGCCTGCGCAGTCGGGACAGGTAAGCAGTTGGTTTACCGCGCCCGTTGCCGTCGCAACGATAAGAAGTGCAAGGATAAGAACGCCGGCAATTATGGTAGTAAGCGCTTTACCCGAGAGTTTTTTTGTTACGTTTAACATAACTTTCTCCTTTGTAAAAAAATTTTAAAAAATAAATCACGGTACTATTAAATACCGTGAAAAACTCAAAATATCTAATAGCGCAACGCGGATTACCGCGACAGTCGAACGCATATTTTGCGTTCGCCCAGAAAAACCTTGTTTGGGCGGTGGGGCTTTTCTTCGGCAACCTTCCCTTTACGCGCTTTCATTTGCCCTTAAAAAGCGTTTATAATGTCGGTTGCGCCTCTATATGATTTATTTTAATATATACTATTTTAAAATAATTGTCAATAAGATTTTAAAATTTATTCAATTTCTGCATCTTTTCTTGCGTTTTTACGCTTTTTTATTAGTTGATAAACGATTATTGATATGGAAATTATTATTATAGACGAAGCAATTAAAATAGCGCAGTTCATAAAAAAGTTCTCTGGTAAAATATTTATAAACCCGTCGCGACGCGGGTCGAAAAGCCAGTTGGCTTTCCCCGCGAAAAATATTTTGTGGAAAACGGTAAACGCCGCGGTAAAATCAAGCGCAACGATAAACGCAAGCAACAAAAAGAATACGAATATTGAAATTGATGAAATAAAACTTACGCTCATTCTAAAAGGTTTTTTAAGTGAAATTACCTTTAATTTGTTAAGCGTTATAATCGTTACTATGATTATTGAAGAAATTATTAAAGCAACGGCGTTTAAGTTAAAAAGCGCTTTGCAGTCGTAAAAGT
>JAFVOV010000086.1 GCA_017505675.1 Clostridia bacterium | reverse complement strand
TATCTGCACCAGCACCACTCATAACCTTATCGCCAACCTTTAAGCCAACTGGAGCAAGGATATAAGTTTTAGCACCGTCTGCATAATATAAAAGAGCAATGTTTGCGCTACGGTTGGGGTCGTATTCAATACTCTTAACCGTTGCAGGGATACCGTCTTTCATTCTCTTGAAGTCGATGATACGGTATTTTCTTCTATTTCCGCCACCGATATGACGAACGGTAATTTTACCTTGAGAGTTTCTACCACCGCTCTTTCTTTGGTCTTCTAAAAGGGATTTTTCGGGTTTCTTTGCCGTAATTTCGTCGTAAGCGCTTACAGTCATGAAGCGGCGAGCAGACGAAGTCGGTTTATATCTTTTAATAGCCATTTATCTATCCTCCGAAATGAATTAGGACAATGAATCGAAGAATTCAATCGACTTACTGTCTTCTTTAAGTTGAACGATGGCTTTTTTGTAATCGGGGGTATAACCCTCGTATCTGCCTTGTCTTTTCAACTTACCGCTAACGATTGCTGTGTTTACTTTTTCAACTTTAACGCCGAAAATTTCTTCGATAGCGAGTTTAATTTGAGTTTTGTTCGCATCTTTAGCGACTACGAAACTGTACTTCTTATCTTTGATGCCCGCATAACTCTTTTCAGAGAGAAGCGGTCTAATTATAATATCATGTGCAGCCATTATTCTCCGTAGACCTCCTCAATTTGTTGTACGGCTTTCTTGGAAATAACGAGTTTTGCGTTTTTAACAACGTCATAAGTATTGATTTGTTCTACTGCGATTGTTGAAATCTTTTCGATATTAGCACTTGCTTTCAATACTGCGTCGTCGTTATTATCCATAACTACCAATACGGTTTTGTCTAGGTTGAACGCCTTTAAGAATGCAGCCATCTCTTTAGTCTTGGGCGCAGAAACTTTTATTTCGTCAATAAAAATAACTTCGTCATCCCTGATTTTTTGAGAGAGCGCTGATAAAAGCGCAACGGTTTTTGCTTTAGCATTCATTTTCTTTGAGAAATCCCTTGATTTAGGTGCGAAAACTACGCCACCTTTAACCCATTGAGGACTTCTAATAGAGCCTTGTCTTGCTCTGCCGGTACCTTTTTGTCTCCAAGGTTTAGCGCCACCCCCGCGAACTTCGCTACGGGTAAGAGTGCTTTTAGTACCTTGTCTTTCGTTTGCGAGCCTTGCAACTACTGCTTGGTGAATTACCGCTTCGTTATATTCAGCACCAAACAAAGCGTCGGATAACTCAAGAGTGCCCACTTCTTTTGCTTTCATATCATACAATTTTACATTCGGCATAATCTTTCTCCTTACGCTTTAACGCTGTTTCTTAAAGTAACGATGCCTTTTACAGCGCCGGGAACTGCACCTTTAACATGAATTGCATTCCTTTCTTTGTCGACTTTTACGATTTCAAGATTTAATACGGTAACCTTTTCACTACCCCAGTGACCGGGAAGGTTTTTACCCTTAAATACTCTTGAAGGATTACTGATAGCGCCCATAGAACCGGGTTCTCTATGCACAGGGCCTACACCGTGAGTTTCTTTCAATCTGTGTTGATTCCATCTTTTGATAACACCAGTGAAACCGTGACCTTTAGATACGCCAGATACGTCTACCTTATCACCCGCTTGGAAAACGTCACAAGTGATAACCGAGCCTACCGTCATTGCGTTGCTACCGTCAAGTTTGAATTCTTTCAAAACTTTCTGGGGCGCAACGCCTGCTTTTTTGAACTGACCGAGTTGCGGTTTGTTCAAGGATTTTTCGTCAGTTTCGCTGAAACCGAGTTTAACTGCCGAATATCCATCTCTTTCCAAAGTTTTAACCTGAACAACGGGACAAGGACCTGCCTCGATAACCGTTACCGGGATAACTTTGCCGTCTTGGGTAAAGAGTTGAGTCATTCCCAATTTTCTACCAATGATTGCTTTATTCATAGATAAAGTTCACCTCCGATATATATTATATAATGTTTATATTTTTTACAATTTAATTTTGATATCTACACCAGCGGGCAAATGGATATCTTCCAAAAGTTTAACGTTGGGTGAATAGATGTCAATAAGCCTTTTATGAGTTCTGATTTCAAATTGTTCGCGCGAATCTTTATCTTTATGGGGCGAACGAAGAATAGTTACGATTTCCTTTTCAGTAGGAAGCGGAATAGGACCGCTGATTTTCGCACCTGATTTCTTCATAGTTTCAACGATTTTGGTTGCTGCTTGGTCGAGCATTTCCGTATCGTAAGACATGAGTTTGATTCTAATTTTTTGACTTGCCATTGTTTTGTTTCTCCTTTTTACCTAACTTTTTGTGTGCTGTAAACTCTGCCGTGTGTGTCGATTTTTGATAAAAATAAAATCATTCGCCGATACTTAAATTTTTTAAGTCGCTGCGAATGACTCTGCTAATTCTATTTGAAGTTAGTCGCAGGGGTCTAGCCCCCACACTTGTCAACGGATATTATCTGTTGCCGTAAAGCAAATTTCAGTAACTAACCGTATCATCCCAGATTACACAGCCTACATATTATACAAAACATAATTATCTTTGTCAACTGTTTTTTAGGGAAATTTAAATATTTTTTTCTTTTTTAGTCATAAAAGGAAAATTTTTAAAAATTTTCCTTTTATGCGATATTTTTCTTTATTATTTTAGGTTTTGCGCCACCAGTTACCACGTTTTCATCTACGATAACCTTTTCAATATCCGTTTCAGAAGGAAGAGCATACATAGTATCTATCATAAGATTTTCTAAAATAGTACGCAATCCCCTTGCACCGGTTTTGAGTTCAATTGCTTTTTTAGCAACTGCGCTCACAGCGCCGTCAGTAATTTCAAGTTCAACGTTATCAAGCCCGATTAAGCGCTTATATTGTTTAACCAAAGCGTTTTTAGGTTGAGTTAAAATATTAACGAGAGCGTTTTCATCAAGCGGATGCAAGCCAACGGTTATAGGAATTCTACCAACGAATTCTGGGATAAGACCGTATTTTATTAAATCTTGCGGTTGAACGTCACGAATAAAATCAAAGTTGTTTTCTTTTGTTTTTTCTACGTTACCACCAAATCCAAGAGATGCGCTTTCCTTTCTTTTTGAAACGATATTGTCAAGACCGACAAACGCGCCACCACATATAAACAATATATTAGTGGTATCTATTCTTAAACATTCTTGTTGGGGATGCTTTCTTCCACCCTGTGGCGGAACTGAAGCAACCGTACTTTCAATAATTTTAAGAAGCGCTTGTTGAACGCCTTCACCTGAAACGTCACGAGTGATAGAAACGTTTTCGCTTTTTCTTGCAATTTTATCAATTTCGTCAATATAAACTATACCCTTTTGCGCTTTTGCAATGTCAAAATCAGCATTTTGGATAAGTTTTAACAAAATATTTTCCACGTCTTCACCAACGTAACCTGCTTCGGTTAAAGTAGTAGCGTCGGCAACGGCAAACGGAACGTCTAAAATTTTAGCAAGCGTTCTTGCAAGCAAGGTTTTACCACTACCAGTAGGACCAAGCAACAAAATATTACTTTTATCAATTTCCACTTCGCCTTTTTCGTGAGAAGCGTTTATGCGTTTATAATGATTATATACGGCAACTGACAAAACTTTCTTTGCTTCGTCCTGACCGATAATATACTGGTCAAGCCTTTCTTTTATTTCCGCAGGTTTTAAAAGTTTAACTTCTACTTGCGGATTTTCTTTTGACTGCTCTTCTTTTAAAACGTCACGGCAAACTTCTATACACTCGTCACAAATGTATATTCCACTAGGGCCTGCAATAAGACGGTTAGTTAGTTCTTCGGGTTTTCCGCAAAAAGAGCAATGTAAATGTTCGTTATCTTTCATAAATCTCCGTGTCTACGGACGCTTAACGAAAATCTGGTCGATAAGCCCGTATTCTTTTGCTTCTTCAGCCGACAAATAATTATCTCTGTCGGTGTCTTTTTCTACCTGTTCGTAAGGCTTTCCACTATTTTCGGAAAGGATTTTATTTAAGCGGTGCTTTGTTTTAATAATGTGTTCCGCTTGAATTTTAATATCGCTTGCCTGTCCTTGCGCGCCACCTAAAGGTTGGTGAATCATAATTTCACTATTAGGAAGAGCGTATCTTTTGCCCTTCGCGCCACTTGAGAGAAGGAACGCGCCCATACTTGCCGCCAAGCCTATGCAAATGGTACTTACGTCACATTTGATATAATTCATAGTGTCGTAAATGGCAAGACCAGCGGTAACGCTTCCGCCCGGACTATTTATATAAAGGCAAATATCTTTATTAGGGTCTTTACCTTCAAGGTAAATAAGTTGCGCAACGACGGTGTCTGCAACGGCGTCGTTTATTTCACCCGTAAGGAAAATTATTCTATCTTCTAAAAGCCTTGAATATATATCGTAACTTCTTTCACCTTTACCCGTTTGTTCAACGACGTAAGGCACAACCGTATTCTTTATATCCATATACGAACTCCCAAGTAATTTTTTTCTTTTATTTCAGTATCGTTCGGCAAACTGCCGAACGATACCTAAATTTTAATCTATTATTCAATAGTGTTTGCGTTCTTTAAGAATTCAAAGAACTTCTTAATAATAATTTCGTTTTTAATATAATCGAGTTGACGCGCCTGCATATTCTTCTTAACGTCGGGTGCGGGCTTACCTTGTGCTTTTGCCATTTCTTCAACTCTCTTTTCTACGTCTTCATCAGTAGCAGTAATTTCTTCTCTTTCAATAATCGTTTCAATTACGAGTTGAGATTTAACGATTTCAGTAGCCTGCGAGGTATAATCTTTTCTGAAATCTTCCATGCTCTTGCCCATATATTTAAGGTAATCAGCAAGTTTTAAGCCTTGATAAGAAAGACGATATTCCATTTCTTGAACCATACGGTCAATTTGGTTTTCAATCATAGCGTCTGGAATTTCAACGTCACTAGTTTCGGTAACCTTTTTAATGATTTCGTCTTCAAGTTCACGTTCTGCCCTGTCAGCGTTTTGTTTTTCCATTCTAGCCTTGGTTTCAGCCTTATACGCTTCAATGCTTTCTGCGCCGATTGCTTCTTTTATCCATTCGTCAGTAACTTCAGGAAGTTCTTTCTTTTCAATCTTGTGAAGTTTGATTGCAAATACAGCGTCTTTACCTTTAAGATTTTCAGCGTGATATTCGTCGGGGAATTTAACGTTAATATCTTTTTCATCACCGATATTCATTCCAATAATTTGTTCTTCAAAACCAGGAATGAAAGAACCGCTACCGATAACGAGATTTTGTTTTTCAGCCGTACCGCCGTCAAACTTAACGCCGTCAACGCTACCCGAATAATCGATAACTACGCTATCACCGTTTTCAACGGCTCTGCCTTCAACTTCAACCATACGGGAATTTCTTTCTTGAAGGCGTTTAATATCTTCTTCAACGTCTTCATCCTTTACATTATATACGTTTTTCTTATAATTTATACCTTTATAAGCGCCAACAACTACTTCGGGCTTAACGGGAACGATAGCGAGCATGGTTATACCCTTATCGCTAATCTTTTTAATATCAATATCGGGAGCAGCAACTGCTTCGATAGAAGTTTCTTTTTCAAGAATTTCCGAATAGTATTTGGGGAACGCTTGGTTGATTGCTTCTTCATAGAAAACACCTGTTCCATAAGCAGTTTCTAAAACTTTTTTAGGAACTTTGCCCTTTCTAAACCCAGGCATGCTGTAACGACCTTTGGTCTTTTCATAAGCGGCGTCAATAGCCGTTTGCCATTCTTTAGCGGTCAAATCAATCGTGATTTGAACGGTACTTTTTTTACCTTTTTCAAAAGTATACTTCATAATATTCTCCTAACCTTTAGATTACTTAAACAAAATTGCTATAGTATTTTATCATAACACAAAATAAAACGCAAGGTTTTTTCACTCTTTTTAATCGTATTTTAAAAATTCCGCGTGTTTTAATGGTTCAACCGTTACCGATTTAAAGTTATCGTAAGTAACAAAACCCGGTTTTGATTTAGGTGGTTTTTTTACGAACCTTTTTTCGGTATATGATATTTCAGTTTTTCCGCCGTCCCTACCTTTAGAATAATAAGCGCAAATTTCCGCAGCGATTAATATAACCTTTTCAGGAATAGGCTTTCCTTCTGCCGTAATTATCAAATGTGAAGAATGATAATCTTTAGCGTGTAGCCACAAGTCGTCTGGTTTTGCGGTAAAGGTAAGTTTATCATTTTCAGTATTATTCCTACCCGCGCGAACTTTATAACCGAAAATTTCATATTCACGGCAGAAAGTTTCTTGCTTTTTCTTTTTGCCCGTATTTTTCCGTTCGGTCAAAATTCCGTAAAGTTCAAGTTCGTTTTGAATTAAAAATAAATCGTCAATATTTTCCGCAAGTGAAATTTCGTCAACAATACTATTTAAATAGTCCAACTCTTTTTCCGCCTGTTCTCTTTGCGGAGCAAGCGCGGTAAGCGTTCTTTTTTGTTTGTTATACTTCTTATAATAATTTTCGGCGTTTTTAGAAACGGAAAGCCTTTCGTCAAGCGTAATTTTAACGGTTGTTCCATCATAGTAATTATCAAGAACACACTCGCTTACGCCGTTTTTAATCCTATATATATTAGCGAGTAAAAGTTCGCCTTTAATTCTATTTTCTTCAGCAGAAAGAGCGTCTTTTTCTTTTGCCTTTATAGCCGTTAAACGCTTTTTAACTTTTTTAACGGCAGTTTTTGTTAGCGAATTTAAACGTTCTTTTTTGCTTGTAAATTTCTTAACGCGCCCCCTTTCGGTAAAATAGTATTCTTCAGCAAGAATTAGCGTTTCAAAACGTTTAACGTCACCCGATATGCAAGCGTAAGGATAAACACAAACGTCTTTAACAGTATCGTTTTCAAAGATTACGCAAGGCGACGGAATGGTGTTGTATAAATATTTATTAAGTTCATCAAAAAACGCCTTACCTGAAACTTCACCACAAGAATTTTTAGATAAAAATTCAGAAACTATTTCTTTTGCCGTATTTTGCGCAACGCCTTGAACGTTCTTTATAATTAAATCAACAAGTTCTGTTTTTTCGGCTTTATCAAAAACCGCAATAAGCGATTGGTCTAACGGTAGTTTTTTATCACCAACGGGCGGAAAAACGTAAGGTTGCCCCACGATTAACGGGCGAACGCCGTTATCAAACATATTTATACCGCGGTTACCGCCTAGAATCTTACCGTTTTCGGTAAGGATAATATTACTATACCTGCCCATAAGTTCAACGTAGAGCGTCTTTTTAACCGCATCAAAGAATTCCCCAGACGTTAGAAATTCAATTTTTACAATTCTATCAAAGCCTATAAGTTCCACGCCTAAAACTGTAGCAGAAAGAAGATGCTTTCTCATAAGCATACAAAAATTCGGCGCGGTAAGCGGGCTTTCCTTATCGTCCGTAATAACGCCTATTCTAGGTGCGGCAGGGTTTACGTCTAAAAGTAATTTTTCCGTTCGTTTACCCGTATAAACCGTAAGCACTAATTCGTCAGCGTTAGGTTGAATTATTCTATTGACTTTTCCACCGCTGAACGTCGAATTAAGTTCGGCGCAAAGGTAGCGTAAAGTAAAAGCGTCTTGTGGCATAATATCCTTTATTTATCGGTAATAGTAAATTTTTTATCGTTTAAATAGTATAGCGGGCTATCGTTATTAAAATGCAAGGTAAGTTCGGTTGCCGTTAGCATTTGCCCGGTCACGCCCAACTTTTTGTTAAGCGCAAAATCGCCGTATTTTCCATCACCTATAATCGGATGACCGATATACGCTAAATGCGCGCGAATTTGGTGAGTTTTGCCTGTAAAAAGTGTAACTTCTAAAAGACTGTTGCCGTCCTTTTTTTCAAGCAGGCGATAACCTGTTTTTATTAAAACGCTACCCTTAACGTGATTATCGTAAATTTTAACGGTGGCAGAATCTGCATCTTTAAGTAAATAAGCGGTGATTTCCGCATTTTTCTTTTCAGGAACACCTTTAACAAAAGCGCGGTATTTTTTATCAAAAGTGCGTTCTTTAAACCCAAATAACAATTCCCTTTCTGCCATAGCGTTTAATGCAAAAATCATAATACCGTCAGTATTTCTATCAAGGCGGTGAATAAAACGCGCATCTTTATATTTTTCTTTAACGGCATCATACACGCTTTCTGAAGAAAACCCGTTTTTTTTGTATATTACCAAAACGTTATCATCACAAAAAAGAACCTTAAACTTATCGGTAACTGTGGGCGTATAATAAATTTCCACTTTATCTCCTATTTCAAGCGTAAGGTCAGCGCTAATGCGTTTACCGTTTACTTTCACGTCTTTCTTCCTTAACGCCTTGCACAGCGCGGAATATGAAAGGTCGGATATATTTTCTAAAGCAAGTTTACTTAACTTGCGGTTTTTATCAGCAATAAAAGTTTTCATAAATTTATAAAAATCGGGACTTCGGAATTTACCGAAGTCCCGCGCTAAACGTATTAGAATTAGTCTTCCGTTTCATCCTTGGGTTTAATGCAAAGTAAAACGATAATCCCGATTAAGCAAAGCGTTCCGATAGAAAGGAATACGACAGACCAAATATTGTTTTGCAACCATTTGTTATCAACCTTAACAACGGAAGGTTCGCTTTCAACCCTTACTATCATATAATCTGAAGCATCCCTTGGGGAAACGTCAGAAGTTGCTACGCATTCAATTTTATAAGCTCCGAGTTTTGTGGGAACGAATTTAAGTTCACCGTTAAAGTTCACGCTCTTAATTTCGTCATAAGTATAACCGTCGCTAGATACGTAATCCTTATCGGTTACGGAAGATGCTTTGGGAATTTCTTTCCAGCCTTCGCCGGTAGCCGTCGCTTTGGTATCTGCGTTATAGTAAAGTTTATAAGTCATAGTGCAACCGTTTGCATCTACGTCAAAACTTGCAGCCGTATACAAAACGCCTTTGTAGCCTACGCCTTCTTTAACCGCAGCAGTAACGGTAATATTAGCGTCGTCTTCCATAACGAAAGTGAATATATATTTTTTATAAGCGCCGTAGGTAACGTTATTTTCGTCGTCAACAGTTGCAAAAGCGTCTTCTTCAATAGCGTTGCCAGCCTTATCGGTAAACGCTACGTAGAATAAATAACTGCCAACTTCGTCAAGGTCAATTTCCATATCGGTAACGGTAGTGCTGTTTGCTAAAGTTTTAACGTAAGTTTTTGACGAAAGTTCAGAATACGGAGTTTTGTCATCAAAAACCAAATCTTCCATTGAAGGAATTTCTAAAGTAGCGCCGAGAGGAACGAAAGTGTTTGCGTCAAAATCTTTATATTGCTTTTCAAGTTTATTCTTAAAGCCTAAAAGAGCAATCGCGTCGTCAACATAAACGGGCGCAACCGTATCACTATCTTCTTCAATTACGTTTACGGTTTGAGTTTCGTAAACTTTAGTTTTATCAGAAGAATTTACAATCTTAAATGAAACTGCGCCGGTCTTGCCGAATATCAACTTTTTAGGTGCGGTTGAAGTTTCAAAAGAGATTCCGCTACCGTCATCACTATCAAGCATTAAACTGCTGTTAGAAACGTTGCCGAGCATTGAATATGCGGTAAGGCTCATTGAAGTTTGCCTTTCACCTACGATTTTATATGCAGAATAACTTCCGTCAGTCATCTTCGTGTAGAACGATTTATTGATTGCAACCCTTGGTGATGCTGGGGTAAGATTACCGCCGTCAACTGCAAAGGTCTGCTTAAAACTTCCGCTTGCGTCAGATGCTTTTTGGTCAACTGAATTTAATTTAAATACTAATGAAGAAGCGTCGTTACCTTCGTTAAAATCAAAAGAGAACGTGATTTTAGCAACGGCAATATTTGCAACGTCTTCAATTCTTTTAGCAATGTTGCTTTCTTGTTCACCGTTTACGGAAACATAACCTAAATTAGAACCAAGCGTTAAAGTAACTTTACCATCTACGGGATTTATTGCAGTTTTATCAACGCCATTTAAATTTACCCCTACGCTATCGCTTACGGCAGCGCCTGCGGTCAACTTAATAACGTTATCAACGCTAGTTTCAAAAGTAACGGTTTCACCTTCGTCAACGGCTTTATTGCCGTTAGTATCGCCAACCATATTACCGTTTACGTAAAAAGAGTTAGACGTAAGTTTAATAGTAGTAACAGCGTTGACCGGCAACGACATTTCAAGTTTCATATCGCTTATAACAAGTTTGTTTATAAGCGTAACTGAAGCGCCGTCTTTTACGGTTGCGCTATAAGCGCCGTCAACGAATTCCGAAGAATCTACGTTAGCGGTAGTAAAATAGTTTGCAGGGTCACTAGAAGTTGCCGCTTTAACCTGCCCTAAATTCATAGTGCAAAGCGCCATAACAAGCGACAAAGCGAACGCCGTCAATAATAAAATAATTTTATAGGATTTAGCCGTTTTCATATAAGCCTTATACTCCTTATCTTATACAGAATATATCCATCATATTTTACACAAAAAAACAACGTTTGTCAAACGGGTTTTGAATATTTTTCAAAATAATATGATATTTATTGATTTTTAAGGCGAAAACACTAAAGTCGTCACCAAAATCAGCCGTTAAGAATATGATAAAGTAAATAAAGTTTTTACGGCAAGATAATGATTTACTTTCTGATAATAACCGCTTTTACGGTAAGCATTGATTCATTCGTGTGCGGATTTTCTCTTTCGCTTAAAGGTGGAAAAAAACTTCCTATAATCTGTGGCATTGCGCTGACGGTTTTTATAATGTGTTTAATCACAAACTACGCAACCGCATTATTGGCAGGTAAAATTAGCGAACGAACTGCAAGCCTTGGCGGAATAATTTTAATAGGCGTTGGAATTTTTAATCTTATAAAAAAGGACGATAATAACAAAAACTTAAATCGCGGAATATTAAAAGAAGCGCTAATCACGGGTTTTGCCGTGGGGCTTGACGGCGCTATAGCAAACCTTTCGCTATCGCTTATGGGCATAAACGCTTTTTACGTTCCAGTAACAATTGCTGTTATGCATGCGCTAACTATTTCTTTAGGTGTAATTTTAGCGCGCACGCCCCTTGCCGGAAAATTTGCAAAAATCGAGTTTTTACCGCCACTTATCCTAATACTCTTGGGCGGTTATAAGTTACTCGGTTTGTTTATATAAAAACGGTGGAAAAAATCCACCGTTTTAATTTTTTAAATACTTGGTTTAATTATGGTTACGCTTCTTTCCGTATCGAAGTTGCTCCACGGAGCGTTGTCCTTCGGGGGTTGAACGCGGAAAACCATTTTTTCTTTGCTGACGGGATGAGTAAATGAAAGATAATACGCCCAAAGCGCAAGATAACCTTTCTTCGCTTTTTCGCCACCGTAACGCATATCCCCGTATACGGGTGTGCCGATAGCGTTCATTTGAACGCGTATTTGATGACTTCTACCCGTGTGAAGTCTAACGTCCGCTAAAGATAAACCGTCTTTAGAATCAAGCACGCTATATTCAAGTTCTGCATACTTTGCGCCGTCAACCGTTGCCGGGCAAACGTAAACCATATTGTTGACTGCATTCTTTTTCATATAATGCTTTAGCGTTGCTCTTTCTTCTTTAGGCGTCCCAACTAAAACAGTTAAATACCTTTTTTCAAAATCACCGTTGCGTAATTGTTCAGAGAGCCTTGACGCGGCTTTTGAACTTTTTGCAAACACCATTACCCCACCGGTAGGTCTATCCAAGCGGTGAATTAAACCGAGATAAACGTTGCCCGTTTTATTATAAGTAACCCTAATATAATCTTTAACCATATTAAGAAGGTCTTTATCTTTGCTTGCATCTTCACAAGTGGGAACGTTTTGCGGTTTAAGCACCACTATTATATGATTATCTTCGTGTAAAATTATAAGTTCATCCATAATTATTTTCCGTTTATCCAAATTCCGCTGTTTCCGCACGGCAATATAACGCCGTCTTCTTCAGTCTTTAACCCAACTTCGTAAGCGTCTATTTTACCGCCCCTGCCTTTACCGATAGTTAAGGCAAGAACGTTTTTAAGTACTTGCGGTTGAAGCCCCGTAGTATAACTGTTAATAAGCACGAACAAGGGATTATCGCTTAATACTTGACTACACAAGTCAACAAAAGAAAACAGTTCGTTTTCAAGTTTCCACATTTCCCCGTTAGGTCCTCTGCCGTAACTGGGCGGGTCCATTATTATAGCGTCGTATTTTCTTCCGCGCCTTATTTCGCGCTCAACGAACTTTTTGCAGTCGTCAATTATATACCTAACTTTACCTTCGCCGACGTTTGATAGTCTTACGTTTTCACCCGCGCGTTCAACCATACCTTTAGCGGCATCAACGTGGCACACTTTTGCGCCCGCTTTAGCGCAAGCAACGGTTGCACCACCCGTATACGCGAAAAGGTTAAGCACGTTTATTTCCCTACCAGCGTTTTTAATTAAATCGGTCATCAAATCCCAGTTTACCGCCTGTTCAGGGAAAAGCCCCGTATGCTTAAAGCCCATAGGTTTAATTTTAAACTTTAAGTCTTTATAAGTGACCGTCCAACTTTCAGGCATTTTGCCTTTAATAAGCCATTTACCGCCACCCGTTTCGCTACGGATATATTTTGCGTGTAAGCCTTTATAACCGTCAAGGTTAATGCTACTTTTCCATATAACTTGCGGGTCTGGGCGGAGCAACGTTACCCCTGCCCAACGCTCAAGTTTATATCCGTCACCGGTTGCAATAACCGAATAATCTTTCCATTCTGCCGCTTTCATTATTTTGCGACCTTATTTATGATTACCGTACAACCTGCGCCGTTTACGTCAAGTTCTCTCTTAAAGCCGTCAACTTCACCTTCAATAACGCTATCAGCAAGAACAACGCTCTTTAAGTCTTTACCGTTAATAAGCGCATTTTTAACGCCTGCGTCTTCGGTAATAAAGTTTACAGTTATTCTATCAACAACTTCAAAGCCCGCTTCTTTTCTCATAGATTGAATTTTAGAAATCAGTTCTCTTTCAACGCCTTCCGCTTTGAGTTCTTCAGTAACGGTGGTATCCATAACTACCGTTATACCGTTATCGCTTGCAGCAATGTAGCCTTCTGCGCTTTCGGTAGAGATAAGAAGGTCGTCAAGCGTAAATTCAAAAGTATCGCCTTCAAATTCAGTTTTATAAACTTGACCGCCCTTAACGGTTGCAACAACGGTTGCAGCGTCACAGGTTTCAAGGAACTTTTTAACCTTTCCAAGTTTAGCGCCGTATTTCGGACCTAAAGTCTTAAGTTGCGGTTTAATTTTATAAGTGATAAAGCCGGTTGCCGTTTGCAAATATTCAACTGCTTTTACGTTAAGTTCGTCTTTAGCAATTTCTAAAAGTCCTTCGGTAAGTTCGGTCTTTCTTTCCGAACAAACGAAAATTTTACCGAGTGGCTGTCTGTTTTTAATATTTGCAGTATTTCTGCACGCCCTACCTAAAACTACTATATCTAAAACGTTTTGCATTCCGTCTTCAAGTTCGCTGTCTATAACGCTTTCACATACCGACGGGAAAGCGCAAAGATGCACGGACTTGGGCGCGTCTTTATAAAACGCGGGAACTAAATTTTGATAAATAGATTCAGCCATAAACGGTGTGAACGGAGCGGAAAGTTTAGCCATAGTAACAAGCACGGTATAAAGCGTTGTGTACGCTGCAACTTTATCTTCATTCATACCCGAACCCCAGTAACGTTCACGACCACGGCGAACGTACCAGTTTGAAAGGTCGTCAGTAAAACTTTGAAGCGCCCTTGCGCTATCAAAGATATTGTAAGACGATAAACCTTCGTCAACCGTTTTAATAAGCGTGTTGAGTTTAGAAAGCACCCACTTATCCATAAGGGTAAGTTTACATTTATTTATATCGTAATCTGCAGGATTATATTTATCAATATCAGCGTAAAGAACGAAGAACGCGTAAGTATTCCAAAGCGTACCCATAAACTTTCTTTGCGCTTCTGATACTGCTTCTTCATAGAACCTTGACGGCAACCACGGAGCAGAACCGGTATAGAAATACCACCTTACGGCATCTGCGCCCTGTTTATCAAGAATAGTCCACGGGTCAACTACGTTGCCTTTGTGCTTACTCATTTTGATACCGTTCTTATCGTTTACGTGACCTAAAACGATACAGTTTTTAAACGGCGCTTTGTCAAAGAGCAAAGTTGAAATTGCAAGCAAGGTATAGAACCATCCGCGAGTTTGGTCTATTGCTTCGCTTATAAAGTCTGCCGGGAAATGGCTTTCAAACAATTCCTTATTTTCAAATGGATAATGATATTGCGCGAAAGGCATTGAGCCAGAGTCAAACCAGCAGTCGATAACTTCTTTTTCACGAACGAAAATTCCACCGCATTCACAAGCGAAAGTGCAGTCGTCAATATACGGTCTATGAAGTTCGATATCACCATTTATACCGCAAAGGTCTTTAAGTTCTTTTTTAGAGCCTATAACGTGTATTTTACCACACTTATTACATACCCAGACGGGAAGCGGTGTTCCCCAGTAACGTTCACGGGATAAGCCCCAGTCTATAACGTTTTCAAGGAAGTTACCCATTCTACCGTGTTTAATAGTTTCAGGCATCCAGTTTACAGAGTTGTTCGCTTCGATAAGCCTGTCTTTAACAGCGGTCATTTTAATAAACCAACTTGACCTTGCGTAATAAAGTAACGGTGTATCGCAACGCCAACAGAAAGGATAACTGTGTTCAAACGGAAGTTCTTTAAATAATAATCCGTTTTCTTTAAGCATTTTAATAATAATCTTATCAGCATCTTTAACGAACTTGCCCGCTAAAATGCCCGTGCATTCAAGCATATTACCCCTATCGTCAACAAGTTTAACGAAAGGAAGATTATATTTTCTGCCAACATTTGCGTCGTCTTCACCAAACGCAGGCGCAATATGAACGATACCACTACCGTCGGTAAGAGTAACGTAACTATCACAAACAACGTAATAAGCCTTTTCTTTAAAACTACCTAAAGCGTAATCAAAGAGCGGTTCGTATTCAGCGCGTTCGTATTCAATACCCTTTTTAACGCTTACTTTTTCATATTTTTCAAATAGCGTAGGAACTAGCGCGTCAGCCAAAACGTAAGTTGCGCCGTCTTCTGCGATAATTTCAGCGTAATCTTCTTTGGGGTTCATACAAAGCGCTACGTTAGACGGTAAAGTCCAAGGCGTAGTAGTCCACGCAAGGAAATACGCGTTTTCTTTACCCTTCATTTTAAAGCGCACGAAAACTGAAACGTCTTTTACGTCTTTATAACCTTGAGCAACTTCGTGCGAAGAAAGCGCCGTTCCGCAACGCGGGCAGTACGGCACGATTTTATGCCCTTTATATAAAAGACCTTTTTCCGCAATAGTTTTAATCGCCCACCAAACTGATTCAATATAATTATCGTCATAAGTAACGTATGGGTTTTCCATATCCGCCCAGTAGCCGACACGGTCACTCATCTTTTCCCATTCGGATTTATATTTCCAAACACTTTCTTTACACTTTTTAATAAAGGGTTCGATACCATATTTTTCAATTTCTTGCTTGCCGTCAATACCCAAAAGTTTTTCAACTTCAAGTTCAACGGGAAGATCGTGAGTATCCCAACCTGCTTTTCTTAAACAATGGTCGCCTTTCATAACGTGATAACGCGGAATTATATCTTTAATAACACGCGTTAAAATGTGACCTATA
>JAFVOV010000005.1 GCA_017505675.1 Clostridia bacterium | reverse complement strand
CTTTAAGTTGCTCTCTTTTTGCCTTTAACTCTGCTTTTCGCCTATTTTTATCACGCAAAGCGGTTGCTTTTGCCTTTTCCCTTTCGGCTTTTTTGTGCGCCTTAATACGGGCAAGTTCCACTCTCTTTTCCGCGCGCGCCTTTTCACGCGCTAACTTTAATTCTTCTTTCTTTAATCGTTTTTCATTTCTAACTTTTTCTTTCTCCGCCTTTTTATGCTCTTTAATTTTAGCAGAAGCGGTTGGAGTTTTGGATTTAACCGCCTTTTTCTTTTCCGTCTTTTTAGCCGTACTTTTGCGGTTTTTTCCGCTGTTATCGGCAATTTTTTCCGCCTTTTCTAACGCGTTATTTTTCTTTTCTTCCATATTCCCTCCTTAAATAGCAAACACGTGGTTGCCTATGGTTACGGTTGTTTTTCTCGAAAATATCCAAGAACTCGTTGCCGTTGCGGGGTTATAATAATATAACGCGCCGTAAGTGGGGTCCCAACCGTTCATTGCGTCTTGAGCCGCCTTTTTAGCAGTGGCGTTAGGCGTTAAGTTAATTTGCCCGTCGTCAACCGCAGTAAACGCGTAACTTTGATAAATTACACCCGACATTGTGTTCGGGAAAGACGCGCTTTTTATTCTGTTCATAACTACCGCGCCAACCGCCACTTGTCCAACGTAACTTTCACCGCGCGCTTCGCCGTAAATTAGCCTTGCAAGCAGTTGAACGTCAGCGTCGCTATAACTTGAACTTGCATTGCTTGACGAACTGTTCTCTGCGCTCATACCAAGCGCGGCAAGGGTTTTAGCGCCAACTATTCCGTCGGCAGTTAAGCCGTTCTTTCTCTGAAAATATTTTACCGCCGCTTTAGTATTAGCGCCGAAAATTCCGTCAACCGCGCCGTTATAATATCCCCAGTTCTTCAGTTTACGCTGAATAGTTCTGACCTGTGAACCCGTGTTCCCTTGCTTAATAACGGCAGCATAGGCTGTGGTCGGGGCGTCGTAAGATACGGTAGTATACCCTACGCAAACACCCATCGCCAAAATCAAACACACTAGCGTTACGATTTTTAAAACTTTTTTCATCTACACTTTCTCCTTTTTGAAAAAATCGTCGATAATTTCTTTTATCTTGCTCTTATAGTAATACCCCGCGCCTTCGCCTGTAAAACATAAGGGCGGATACACCACGCACCACCAGTTATCTCCGTCACCGTTGCCCAACTCAATAATTAACGCGTCGTAAAATCCACCGTCAAGCGTTAAATCTTTATAAACGCGCGTGGGAAATTCTTCTTCCCTTACCCCTGCCGAACTTTTATAAGAAAATCCGTTTTCTTTAAGCACTTTATCTGCAACTTTTTCAATACCGTTAAGATGAGTATTAAGCATAATTTCCGCATCTTTTTTGGTGTTACATTCGCTTATATAGGGCGTAAGATAATTAACCACCGCTTCTTTAACCTTATATTTAACGGTTTGGTGAATTTCTTCGTTAGAGTGAGCGCGGATATGTATCCGTAGATACTCCGTCCGCGTGGGAGTAGGAGCAAGAAAAATACCTATTCCCGACAAGATTATTATGGCGACAATTAAAAAACTTATGCAAATTTTTCTCATTTTGATTTTTATCTCCTTTAATTAGGCTATGTCACAAATAATGACTGAGTAGTAATTTTTTTTGCGTTAGAGCCTTTAATTAACGTATCGGTTATTGACACATATTTTAATTTTTATACCTTAATTAAAAAATTTTAAAAATAAAAAAGCCACGGTTTATAGCCGTGGTTTTTTACAACATTTATTCTTCAAAATCATTAAAATAATCTTTGTTAAAAAACTCTGATAAAGTAATCCCTGCGCCTTGACAAAAGGCTTTTATCGTGGATACTTTAGAGCATTTTGTTCTTCCTTTAATCAAATCATATATGGCGGACGGCGATTTCCCACCGTTTAACGTTGCCCCGCATACGTTTATATTTTTCTCTTTACAAATTTCTTCAATCCTTTTAACGATTGCATCATTTACGTTCATACAATTTACCTTCGTGGTGTTTCTTATCGTTATTCCACGAAATTATTATATGTATTGCTAAAAATATTATCTCGTGGAGTTCCACGAAATTGACAAGTTTGCGTATTTTTGATATAATTTTTACGGTATTCCACGATACGTCGTAAAATATTTTAATTTTTATAGGAAAAGTATGAAATTAAAAGATAAAATAAAAATTCGTAGATTTAAAAAGTATTGGAAAAAACAAGGCAGAAAAGATATGTTTTCTCTCGTGCACCGTTATTTGCGATTACACAACGAATTGCTTACAGACAGCGTTTATCAAAATATGTATAATTATCACCGCAATACGCTTATAGCCTATTTAAGAATAGATTTAAACAATAAAATGTCAACCGACGCAAAGTTAGGCGAATTAGTTGATGTGATGGCGGACTTTTTCAATAAACACACAGCGCAACAAGTAAATAAATGTAAACCGCTAGTTGATGAATTATATAAATACTGG
>JAFVOV010000085.1 GCA_017505675.1 Clostridia bacterium | reverse complement strand
CCCTTTTCGTCTTCAGTTCCGTTGGAAAGAAGTGCGACTTTTGGATTCTTGACGCCGAGCGCTTCCGCGTACGCTGCACCCATCAAAGCAAACTGCACCAAGTTTATACTCTTGCAATCTGCGTTTGCGCCAGAGTCGAGCAATAATACCTTCTTTCCGTCTATTACGGTAGGCATAATTGGACAGAGCGCAGGGCGGTTTACGCCTTTTATTCTGCCGAGTTTTAAGGTTGCGCCAACGAGTACCGCACCGGTCGAGCCTGCCGAAACGAAAGCCTTTGCGTCTGGGTTTTCTTTAAGTTCCTTAAACGCAACGCATATAGAACTTTCGGGTTTTCTTCTAACGGCAACGGTAGGTTCTTCTTCGCAAGTGATAACGTCTGGCGCGTTCAAAATTGAAACGCGGTTTTTATCATATTCATATCCGCTTAAAATTTTAGTTATAACTTCTTCTTTACCGACTAAAACGGCGTTAAAATCATTTCTTTCTTTAAGCGCCAAAACCGTTCCCGCAATAACTTCTTCAGGGGAATTATCCCCGCCGAATGCGTCAATTAAAATATTCATAATATACTCCGTTATTAGTTTTCAAGCGTTCCAACCGTTCTTGGGAAAGGTAGAACGTCACGAATGTTAGAAATGCCCGTTAAATACATAATCATTCTTTCAAAACCTAAACCAAAGCCAGAGTGAATAACCCCACCGTATTTACGAAGGTCAAGATAAGATTTATATTCATCTTTATTAAGCCCGCATTCTTCCATTCTCTTAACCAAAAGAGCCATTCTTTCTTCTCTTTGACTACCGCCGATAAGTTCGCCTATACCGGGAACTAAAAGGTCGCTTGCGGCAACCGTTTTGCCGTCGTCGTTAAGGCGCATATAGAACGCTTTGATTTCCTTCGGATAATCGGTAAGGAAAACGGGTTTTTTGAAAACTTCTTCAGTAATATACCTTTCGTGTTCGCTCTGAAGGTCGCACCCCCAGTAAACGGGCGCGTCGAAACGGTCTTTTACCTTTTCTAAAATTTCTATTGCTTCGGTATAAGTTAAACGCTTAAATTCGTTATTCTTAACGTTATTAAGCCTTTCAATTAAACCTTTATCTACAAATGCGTTAAGGAAGTTAATTTCTTCAGCGCAAGTTTTCATAACACGTTCAATAATATATTTAACCATTGCTTCAGCGCAATCCATATCGTCAGAAAGGTCTGCAAAAGCAAGTTCCGGCTCTATCATCCAAAATTCTGCCGCGTGACGAACGGTGTTTGAGTGTTCGGCTCTAAAAGTAGGTCCGAAAGTATAAACGTTAGAATATGCCATAGCAAAATTTTCAACGTCAAGTTGACCGGAAACGGTGAGGCTTGCTTTTTTACCAAAAAAGTCTTGCTTATAATCTGCGCCACCGTTTTCGGTAGGAAGATTATCAAGGTCTAAAGTGGTTACTTGAAACATTGCGCCTGCGCCTTCACAGTCACTACCCGTAATAATAGGCGTGTGAACGTAAACGAAACCGCGTTCGTTAAAGAAACTGTGGATAGCAAAAGCCGCTTCGCTTCTAATCTTAAACACAGCGTTAAAAGTGTTAGTTCTTGGACGGAGATGCGGCATAGTACGCAAAAACTCTAAAGTGTGGCGTTTTTTCTGCAAGGGATATTCCGGAGCAGAAGTCCCCAAAACTTCAACCGCATCAGCGTTGATTTCAAACGGCTGTTTATTTTCCGGCGTTAAAATGAGCGTACCCGTAACTTTAAGGCAAGCGCCAACGTTCTGTTTTGCTATTTCATCATAATTAGCAACTTTATTTCTATCAAAAACTATTTGGCAGTTCTTAAAATACGAACCGTCGTTTAGTTCAATAAAACCAAAGGACTTACTATCCCTAATGGTTCTTGCCCAGCCACATACGGTAATGGTTTGTCCGCCGAACGTTTCTGGGGAGTTAAAAATTTTTTTAAGTTCAGTTCTTTTCATAATTGCACCTTCATTGCGCTTTTTAAAATTATACTTATATATTATAACAAATATAAAATACTTTTTCAAGAATTTTAACAGCACAATTTTACTTTTTTAAGAGCGTAATTCCCCGATTTACTAAAAAATCGGGCGTAAAATTTTACGCCCGATATATTATTTAATTTTTCATCCAGTTCTTACGCCAATAAGTTTCAGTTAAGTATTCTTTTGCAGTTACTTGGTCTAATAAACTTTCTGACGGAATTTGCTCGTTTTCAGTTACCCAACCTTCAGCATCTAAAAAAATCACCCTTTCAAGCGCGTTCAAATACTTAAACGTTCCGCTACTTATGTGGTTAAGGCTAATAGGCAAAGTGACGCTTTTAATGGTATCGTTATAATAAGTCAGTTGACGAATTTTAGTCACCCCGTCAGGAACGGTAAGTTCAATTTCATTACCGGAATACGCTATAACCATTTTTCCTGCAATATCTTCATAAATATAATAGCCGTTATCGGTAACCGTTATAAAACTTTTTCCGCTATATTTCGTATAGACGTTTTGCGCGTACGCACCCGCTTCGCCACCGCCAACCTTAACGGTAATCTGATTAGACTTGTTAAAAACTTCAATTAAGTTCATACAATATTCAAAAGCCTTATTTTCAACGGTTTTTACGCCCGCGCCGATAATTAGTTTAACTATACCGCTATTTACAAAAGCGCCCGTTTTAATAGTGGTTACGCTATCAGGGATTTCCACAGATATTAAGCCGTAACTATCTTTAAATGCGTCCTTTGCTATTTCAGTAACTGGTTTACCACTATGCGTTGCAGGTATAACCACGCACTTTTCAGTAACCCCGCTATACCCTGAAACGGCATAGGCTTCACCGCCGTCAATTTCCGTATAATTTAACCCACCTGTATAAAATTTACGATTACAAATAAAACACTTTCCGTCACTATCAATATGCGCTTCTTTATCCTTTATTTCACCGCACGCACATTCTTGCCAATGATAGCCGTTATCACTATAAAGTTCAGTAGAAAAATTATGCCCCGTTGCAGGTATAGCCCTAGAATCATTTTGCCCGCAATGAATACAGGTGTAAGTTTTTAACCCGTCCACATTGCAAGTAACTTTTATAACGTCAACACCGTCGTCCCAAACGTGCTTGCATTTTGCGCAAGAAACAAGCGTTAAAGCGGTTAAACAAGTTAAAATTGCAAGCATAACGGATAAAGTTTTTTTCATTATTTATCAGTCCCCTTTATTTAACTTTTTTATTTTAGCAAAAATATTAAAAATTGTCAATACCACACCCTAAAAAAGCAAAAAAACGCGTGTTTTTACGCGTTTTTTAATTATTCTATTAAACTACCTATCTTCTTTCGATAAGTTTGGCGTTTTTTAACGACTTCATTTTCAGCAAATTTCCATTGCTGTTGAATGTTAAAATTAGTTTCCAGCATAGGGTTAGATTCAATATGTTCAATGCCGTCGTCAATAATATTCTTCATTACCCTTGACATTAAAATTGAATTTATACCCGTGTTTTTATATTTATGCTTAACGCCGATAAGCGCCATTTCTAATTCTTTAGGCTTTTTGATTGCAGTAAGAACGCCTATAAAGCCCGTTGGGAATAATTTACCTTTATTTTTAATTAACGGTTTGCAAATGGACGGCAAAACTATAGCAAACGCTGCAACGTCATCATCTTCGTCAACCAAAACGCTTATGTACCGTGTATTAACTATGGTTGCAAACTGACTTAAAACGTTATCTATAGCCTTTCCTTCTATAGGCACGTACCCGTCAAGGTGCGCGTAAGATTCGTTTAAGGTGTTAAAAAGTTTTACACCGTAATTTTTTATAATTTGTTTAAGTGGCATTGTTTCCGCAACGTCAACCACCTTTAATTTTTGTTTAATTTTTTCAGCAACCTTTATTACCCTCTCGTAAGGCTCGTTAGGAATAGTGAATTTGCGCTCTAGCCACTTTGATTCGTCTTCAAAGCCAAGTTCAACCATTCTTTCACAAAAATACGGATAATAATAGTTAGTTGAATAAGTTGCGCGTTCATTAAAGCCGTAGGTTAGCATACCTTCCCTATCGGTATCGTTAAAGCCCCACGGACCGTGAATAATATCCATACCGTAATCTTTACCGAACTTTTCAACCGCGCCTAAAAGCGCTTTAAAAACTTCAATATCGTCAATACACTCAAAGCGCGAAAATCTAACGTAATTTTTACCCGTAAGGCGATTATCAGTACGATTAATAAGCCCCGCTATTCTGCCGACCAACTCACCGTCTTTATAACAAAGAAATGCTTTACATTCGTTATCTTTTAAGTTAAAGTTCTTTTTCGGATTAAAGGTATTAACTTCATCACTTCTTAACGAAGGTACGTAATACGGGCAATCCTTATAAAGTTTAACGGGATATTCTGCAAAAAGCGCCATTTGTTTTTTAGTTTTAACTTCTTTTATCTCAACCATTGATTCACCTAAAATCTCTTTTGTATCAATAATCTTCTTTTCTATTATACTATTATTAAACGAAAAACACAATTAAATAAAATAAAATTCTCCGACGTAGCCGAAGAATTTTTTGATTTGTCAACGAATTACATATAGGTCAACTCTCTAATTCCTGCGTTTTACGAACTATTGCAGGTGGTCGTTCGTCTTTAAGCGCCATTATATAAGCGCTATATTGTTCGTCGGTTAATTTAACCACTTTGTCTTTACTCTTTTTCTTCTTTGACATAAAAAATTCCTCCTATAATCAAATCACGATTTTATTATAGGCTTAAAAAATATTTTTATACCGTTAAAAAATAGAGTAAAGTATAACGCCTAAAACTCCCGATAAAAGTATTATAAAAACAGGATTTATTTTAGTTTTTCCCGTTGCGATAAACGCCACCGCGCATATAAAAAGCGCTATAGGGTTAAAGTTAAAACCAACTTTTAATTCTGAAAGCGTACTCGCGCCAAATAACGCAAGAATAGTTATTGATACGCCCGCTGAAGATATAAGACCTGATACCGCGGGGCGAATACCCGTCATAAGCCCGTTTACCGCGCGCCCGTTTCTGAATTTTTTAACGAGTAAAAATAAAGCCGTGCAAATAATAAACGACGGTATTAAAAACGCAAAAGTTGATATAACCCCACCTAAAACGCCTGCCGTTTTAATGCCCACGTAAGTTGCGCTGTTTAAGCCGAACGGGCCGGGCGTCATTTCAGATATAGTTATCATTGCGGTAAATTCTTCTAAAGTTAGCCAGCCTTGCCCGTCAACCACAACGCTTTGAGCCACGGGAATAGACGCGTGGCCACCGCCGATAGAAAACAAACCTATTTGCAGATAGGCTAAAAAGAGTTTTAGATAAATCATTTTTCATCTTCCCCCTTTGCCTTTTTCTGCTCGTAAAAATACGATAAATATGAAAATGCAACGCCTAAAATTGCAGACAAAATAACGGTGTATATAACCACGCTTATATTAAAGAAAAATTGCAACGAAAAAGTAATCACAAAACTTAAAACTAGCATCACCACGGAAAACACGCTCTTTTGTTTTATGGTACTATTCCACATATCAATAACCAAACTTATTATAACCCCGCAAACACCCGCCTGCATACCAGCCATAATATAAGAAACCACGGTAAAATTTTTAATTGCGTCATAAAAGTAATAAAGCCCGGTTATAACAAAAAACGGCGGAATAATGCTACCTAGCATAGTTGCGAGCATTCCTAAAACGCCACAAACTTTTAACCCTACTAGCATTGCGGTATTAAGCGCTATTGCGCCCGGTGATGCTTGGGCAAGGGCGTTTATATCCAT
>JAFVOV010000084.1 GCA_017505675.1 Clostridia bacterium | reverse complement strand
TAAATTTATTGAAAACGCCTTGAAAACCCGCGTGTTTTGCGCGGGTTTTCAAAATAATCGTTCTTTATATAATATCGGATAATGCGGTTACGAAACCCGTTGAATTCTCAAGTTCTAAACCAGCCAAAATTCTTGCCTGTTCATACAAAACGGTGGCGTATTTTGCAAGTTTTTCTTTATCTTCCGAATATATTTTTTCTAATCTTTCTAATATTCCGTGTTCGGAACTTATCTCAAGGATTTTTTCCGCTTTCATCTTTCCGTCAGAGTTGGGCATAGAGTTAAACACCTTTTCCATTTCAATAGAAATATCGCCTGCCGCCGTTAAGCATACGGGGTAATTTTTAAAGTTTGCGGTAAGTTTAACTTCTTTAACCTTATCCCCTAAACTTTCTTTAATAGCGGTAAGTAAGTCTTTAACCTTTTCACTCTTTTCTGAAAGCGCTTGTTTTTCAGCGTCGGTATCCATAGAGAAATTTTCTTCGGATACGGACTTGAATTTCTTACCGTCGTAATCCATAAGGATTTTTGCAACGAAGTCATCTACGCCGTCCTTAAAGAACAATACTTCATAACCTTTTTCTTTAACTTTTTCTATTTGCGGTAAGCGCGCAATTTTATCGTAACTTTCACCGCAAGCGTAGTAAATAAATTCTTGACCTTCTTGCATTTCTTTAACGTATTCTGCTAAAGTAACTAATTTTTCCTTCTTTGACGAATAGAACATTAAAAGGTCTTTAAGTTTATCTTTATTCATTCCAAAGCCTGCGTATACGCCAAATTTAATTGAAAGACCGAATTCTGCAAAAAGTTTTTCGTAATTTCCCCTATCGTCTTCAAGCATCTTTTTAAGTTCTGAAGAAATTTTCTTTTCTAAACTTGTTGCTATGGCTTTAACTTGCCTATCCTGTTGTAAAATTTCACGGGAAATATTAAGGCTTAAATCGCTTGAATCCACTATACCGCGAACGAACCCGAAATAATCAGGGATAAGTTGTTCACACTTTTCCATTATCATAACGCCGTTGCAATATAGTTTAACGCCTTTCTTATAATCTTTTGAATAATAATCGTAAGGTGCTTTTGCGGGGAAATATAAAAGCGTATCGTAAGTTACCGAGCCTTCGATTTTTGCGTAAACGCCTTTAAGCGGGTCGGTAAAATCGTGGAATTCGTTTTTATAAAAATCATTTAAATTTTCTTTGGTTACTTCTGCTTTTGGTTTTTTCCAAAGCGGAACCATACTATTTAAGGTTTCAAGTTCTTTAATTTCTTCATATTCAGGCTTATCGTCAGGTGAGCCTTCTTTCTTTTTAGTGCGCGTTATCATCATTTGGATAGGATAACGGATATAATCAGAATATTCTTTAATCAAAGAACTAATTTTATATTGTTCTAAAAATTCAGAATACTTAAAATCTTCACAGTCTTCTTTTAAGAAAATTACTATTTTAGTACCTAAACCGTCTTTTTCCGCTTCTTCTATGGTGTAACCTTCAGCGCCTGAACTAGTCCACTTATAAGCCTTTTCCGCGCCGTACGCTTTAGTGTAAACCACAATTTTATCAGCAACCATAAACGCAGAATAAAAGCCTACGCCAAACTGCCCTATAAGTTCGTTATCGGTCTGCCCCGCGTTTTCTTTTTTAAAGTGAAGCGTACCAGACTCTGCAATAGTTCCAAGATTTTTTTCCAAATCTATATCGGTCATACCGATACCGTTATCTTCTATGATAAGTTTTCTTTCTTC
>JAFVOV010000083.1 GCA_017505675.1 Clostridia bacterium | reverse complement strand
TTTAAATATAACTTTCTTTATATCAAAAAATTGATTTACTATAATTAAATCGGCTACCGTGCCTTTAGCAATATAGCCCCTGTCCCAAAGCCCTAACGCGCGGGCAGGGTTTGTTGATGCGAATCTAAACGCGTCGCATACAGAGCAACCCATGTGGAACAATACGTTTTTACATGCAAGGTCAAGCGTCATTGCAGAGCCTGCAATTTCACCAGAATGGTCAAAGTTAATATCAGTTGCTTCTTCAAAGCCTTCGGGAACAGGACCGTCGTCAACGAACTGGTCGGATATCAAAATAATCCTATCGTCCCCTTTTATTCTGCGAACCAACCTTTGCATATAAGGAAGAACGTGCGCGCCGATTCTATCGCAAATAAGTTCGGCGTAAATTTCTTTATTATAATTTACCGCTTCGTCAACGCAAACGCCCCTACATTCAGAATAATGCGGAATAGTACCCGTTGCATTGGTGTGGTGCGTTGCTATCTTTAAACCGTAAGGAATAAATTTTTCAACTTGTTCAGGCGTTGCTTCGCTATGCGCAACTGCGAATAGACAGTTGGGGTTTGCTTTCTTTACGTCTTGAACGAATTCTTCTATACCTTCCCTTTCAGGAGCGATACACCAAACTTTAGCGTAATTTTTAGACTTATCAATTAAATCTTGATAATCTTTCTTCTCAACGCCAAAACGCCACATATTTTTATCTTGGTTACAGCCAAACCCGGGGTTTAAATACGGGCCTTCCATATAAAAACCTAAAAAGTTATCAAACTGACCGCTTTCGTGCGCTGCGATAATTTTATCAATAGCGTCACAGAACGCCTTTTTATCAAGGCTATAATAAAGCGCGGGCAAAACCGAAGTTACGCCGTGCTTTAAAACTTCTTTACCACACATAACGGGGTCGTCTATAAAATAAGTTTTCGCCGCCGCGTGGGTATGTATATCAATAAGACCAGGTCCAACGTAGTTATTTTCCGCATCAATAATTTCCGCGCCTTCAGGTACTTTAACGTCCCTTGCTTTGCCGAAATCTTTAATAATGCCGTCTTCAAAAAGAATAACGCCGTTAGGAATTACGTGGTCGGGTAAAATTATATTTGCATTGATAATTGCTTTCATTTTTCTATCCTTAAACGAGTAACTTGTATTTATTATATAAGGTTTTTTTCTTTTAGTCAAGATTAAAACGGGAAAAACAGGAAAAATTTTTCTCTTTCATATCATATTGTTTAAAATAGTTAAATTCCTTTTGGCATCTCGGTTTTTAAATCGCCAAGGTATTCGTCTATAACAACTTTTTCTGTAAAAACACCGTTTTCAAATTGAATTACGGTAATCGACGCGTTAGGCGCGTAAGGGATTTTTTTCCATTCGTTTAGCGGTAAACCTAAATATTTTCCGCGTAGCGCTCTTATTGCAACGCCGTGAGTAGCAATAACAACCGTTTTATTATCATTTTCATTTGCAATATTTATAAATTCATTATACATTCTCTCGCCCGTTTCAAGCCAACTTTCGCCACCGTCGGGAATAGCGGTATCGTCAATTTCACCCCAACGCTTAAACTGTTCGCCATATTCGTTTATTAGAGTTTGTATATCTAAATTTTCCCAAACGCCACAGTCCATTTCTCTTAAAGTTTTCTTTTTAATTATAGGAACGCCTGTTTTTTCTGATAGTGATTTAACGGTATCAAAAGCGCGGGATAAGTCACTTGAATAAATTGCGTCAACTTTATAATTTTTATAAATATATTCACAAGCAAGTTGACCTTGCTTAACCCCTTGTTCGGTAAGTAAAGCGTCGGTTGCGCCTGCAAAAATTCCGCGGGCGTTTGTTTTTGAAAAACCGTGCCTAACAACGATAAAAGTAACCATATTTTATCCCCCTAAAATTCCGTTAGATTATAACATAATAAATAATATCTGTCAATAAAAAGCATTTTATCGTTTGCATTTAATCAAATTAAGTGATATACTGTGTTAAACAATATTAAATAAGGAAAATATGATTATGAAACTTACAAATTGGCCTAACGGACAAATCCCTAAAGATAAAGACCTTTCCTACCCTAGAATTTGCGCTCACCGCGGTTTTAACACCGTTGCGCCTGAAAACACTTTACCCGCTTGGGGGCTTGCGGTTGCGCTCGGCGCGCCAGAAATTGAATTTGACTTATGGAAGACTAAAGACGGGGTTATCGTCTCTTGTCACGACCCTAATTTAGACCGCGTTTCAGACGGAACGGGTATGGTTATTGAGCATACCTTTGAAGAACTTACTCACTACGACTTCGGTAAAAAATTCGGGGAAAAGTTTGCAAACCTTAAAATAGTTAAATTTGAAGATATTTTAGAAAAATTTGCTAAAAGGGTTATTATGAATATCCACGTTAAAACGGTTGGATTATTCGACCCGTTTGAAAAAGATACTTTAGATAAAATAGTTGCCCTTATAGACAAATACGATTGCCGTGAATACGTTTATTTTATGGCTAATAACGATAACATTTTAGAATGCGCTAAAACGTATTACCCTGACATTACCCGTTGTTGCGGTTATCACCAACCGGGTTTTGATATGGTTGAACGCGCAATTAAATACGACTGCAAAAAAGTTCAATTATTTAAGCCGTATTTTAACCAAGAAATGATTGAAAAGGCTCACGCAAACGGAATTAAGTGCAACGTTTTCTACGCTGACGACCCGAAAGAAGCAATAGAATATATTGAAATGGGTATTGATACGATTTTAACGAACGATTACTTCCCCATTTATAACGCTGTTAAAGAACATTTAGAAAATAAGTAATTTACGGAGATTTTTGATGGCTGATTACGTTTTAGGGATAGATTTCGGCACGCTTTCAGGTAGAGCGCTTTTAGTAAGCGCTGAAAACGGCAAAGAAATTGCATCTTATTCAATGGACTATCCGCACGCGGTTATGGATGACGTTTTATTAGCGTCAGGTAAAAAATTGCCCGCGCAATACGCTCTACAAGATGCAGACGATTATTTAACCGTATTAAAAACTGTAATAAAAGAAGTTTTAAAGTTAGGTGACGTTTCCCCCGAGCAAGTTAAAGGTATCGGCATAGACTTTACTTCTTGCACTATCTTACCCATAAAAAAGGACGGCACTCCGCTATCAAGGCTTAACGAATTCAAAAACCAACCGCACGCTTACGTTAAATTATGGAAACATCACGCCGCGCAAAAATACGCGGATAAAATGACTGAACTTGCAAAAGCGCGGAAAGAACAATTCTTAAATTATTGTGGCGGTACTATTTCAAGCGAAATGGCTATACCTAAAATTTGGCAAGTGCTTGAAGAAGCGCCCGAAATTTATAACGAAGCAGATTACTTTATAGAAGCCGGTGACTGGATTACCCTTAACCTTACGGGTAAACTTACGCGCGGGTACACTTTTGCTGTTTTTAAAAGTAATTATATTGACGACGCTCTATATCCGTCAGAAGATTTCCTTTATGAGTGCAACACCAACTTAAAAACTATTTTTTCAAACAAACTCGGTGGAAATATAGTGCGTATCGGTGAGCCTTGCGGAAAAATAAGCAAAACCGCAGCAAAAGAATTTGGTTTAAGTGAAAACACCGTTATCTCTGCCCCTATAATTGACGCTCACGTTGCCGCTTCAGGCGTCGGAATACGTGAAAGTGGAGATATGTTCGGGGTTATAGGCACTTCCGCATGCTTTATGGCGATAAGCGATAATAAAACTAAAGTTTCAGGGATTTGCGGTTACGCTAAAGACGGAATTTTACCGGGCTTTTACGGTTACGAAGCGGGGCTTTGCTGTATGGGTGACCATTTTGCTTACGTTGCAAATAACTTAACTTCCCCCGCATACGTTAAAGAAGCACAAGAACGCAAAATTTCTATGATAGAATTACTTATGGAAAAGGCTTCTAAATTAAAAGCAGGCGAATGTGGACTTATGGCGCTAAACTGGTGGAACGGTAACCGCAATATTCTTATGGACTCTGAACTTACGGGCGTGTTCGTTGGTATGAACTTAAACACCAAACCCGAAGATTATATGCGCGCGCTTATGGAAGCAACGGCTTTCGGCACGAAAAATATTATTGACAATTATCTTAAACACGGTATTAAAATAAACAAATTTATCGCTACGGGTGGAATATCAAAAAAGAACGCCTGCTTAATGCAAATTTTTGCAGACGTTTTAAATATGAAAATTTCAGTTTCCGCATCTTCGCAAGCGCCTGCGACGGCGCGGCTATTAACGGAGCGGTTGCAAGTGGCTTATACCCTGACTTTAATAGCGCCGTAAAGGTAATGAGTTCTAAATTCGACGCAGTTTATAAACCTATAAAAGAAAATACTGCAGTTTACAATAAATTATATAAAGAATATATTAAATTGCACGATTATTTTGGTAAAAACGAGCGTAGCGTTATGAAAAATTTAATAAAAATCGCTGAAGAACAAAAATAAAACGATTTTTGAAAGAAAAATGCTTTTATTTTTTGAAATAATGTGATAGAATATTACTTGCCGTAATGAATACGGCAATTTGCGGACATGGCGGAATTGGCAGACGCGCTAGACTTAGGATCTAGTGGGAGACCGTGGGGGTTCAAGTCCCTTTGTCCGCACCAAAAGAGTTCAGGTCGAACCATAAGGTTTGATAAGAACTCTTTTTTTGTCTATAAAAAATATATTACAACTATAAAAAAAGAGCCGTTTAGGCTCTTTTTTATTATTTAAGGTTGAATAGACACGCGGAATATTTTTCCTTAAATCGTAAAGTTAATTTTTTATCCGAATAACTAAAGTTTACGTTATCAATAACGGTGGGATAAATTCTTTCAATATTATTAAAGCCGTATTTATTAAGGTCTAAAGTAAATTCCGTTTGCTCTAACGCCCAAACTGATAAAATCATATCGCTATCGCCTTTTAAGCCGACTGCGTTAAATGTTTTATCATCCATATTCTTCATAGGAAGAACGAACGCAGGCATACGATTAGGGATAGTATCTTTATACGTTTTATAAACTTCAACGCCTTCTTTTAACAACTTTTTATTTAAGTCGTTCATAAGATTTATTTTACCAGAAAGGTACATAAATCCACTCATAGCGCTGACTAAATTAAACACAGTTTCTCTGCCGTCTTCAAAAGTTTTAATCACTTCGTCAGGAAAAACCTTTACCCCTGCATAAACGTTAGTAAGCGGATACGGATAGCCCCAAATACCGCACTTTTCGGGTGGCATATTAGCCATTGAACCGATTAAAATAGACGGATAGAGCCTATAATCTTCTTGGTCGGAAGTTGACTGCAATGAGAAATAACGGAGCGTGCCGTTTTCTTCCCTTGCGCCACCTGCCGCGCAATTTTCAAGCACTAAATCGGGATACCTTGCTCTAATTTCTTTAATAAGTTCGTAAAAAGCAAGAGTGTTTCTTCTAGTGCCTTCGCCTGCGCTTTCACCGGGATAGTTAGAACCGCAACGCTCGTCGTTATTATGGTCGTTTTTAATAAAGCGAATACCGAGTTTATAAAGCCTATCAACCGCGTCTAAAAGCCTTTCTTTAACAACGGGATTTCTTAAATCCGCTTTTAATCTGTGGTGGGTAATAATTTTACCGTCACGCCGTCTTAAATATTCGTCTTCAAATGCTTTAGCGGCGCAGTCAAGTTCCATCCACGCGCCTGCGCGCATACCTTTACTGCGGATATAATCTATAATTTCTTTAAAGTCGTTATTGGGCCAGTTATCTTGCCTTATAATCCAAGCGCCGGGAACTTCCCACCCAGAATCAATAACGAAACATTCGCAACCTGCTTCCGCAGCCGCGTCAACTAACGGCATAACGCGTTCTTTAGTTTCCGTTCCCCAGTTGCAGTTCATAAAGGTATTATAAGACGCTTCCATTTTGGTTTTTGCAACGCTATCAAAGCGCTTATAAGCCGTCAATTCTCTAACCGCTTCTTCAAATCCACCTTTAACAACGCCGTAAACCGCCGTAGTAGTGGTGTAACTTTCGTTAGGTTTAAGGTCGTAAGTCCAACCCATATTTTCATCAGAACCACCTAAAGAAACGTTTATAAACGGACAGCCCCAACCTTCACACGCGTAAACTTCCATATACCAGTTTTCCGCGCCTTCGCGTTCAAAAAACCAACATTCGCCCCTTTCTTTATCTTCTATAATAATCAGCGGATAATAGTCGTTGGTACTCCAAGATGCAAAGGACTGTATTCTAAACCCCGTGCGTTCCCAAAGACGCGTGCTTGCAGGATAAATGCCAAGTTCTTTCATAGTTTTAACCTGCCATTGACCTTCGCCCTGCATGTGATTTAAGCAATAGTGAACGGCAAAGCGGTTTGTATCAAAATATTTACTGCCGTCAATACCAATCCCCGTTACGTTTGCAGCAGTTAAGCGAGCTAAACGAACGCAATCGTTGCCGTCGTTTTTAACGGTGGTGGTTTGCCTAATAACGTTTAATCCTTTAATAAATTCAACGTTTTCAGTAACTTCTAATTGTTTTGTATCAACTGAAAAGGAAATTTCCATTCCGCCGTCTTTTTCTTTTAGTGATTTAAATAAGAAAAAATCGTCGGTAGGCATAACGTTAATGCCCTTATATTCCGTTTCATAATTCGCATCAATCATTAAGTTGGTGTTTATATAACCGTATTCAAAATTTTCACGACTAACTTTTTCCGTTGAAAGATAAAAATGCCCTTTATCGCCAACGTTAATAAAAGTATCGTTATGTTTAACGTTTTTCATAAACACCCCTTTACACTCTAACTTCGCCGTTAGAGATTTTTGCGCAATAATTTATAACTTCTTTCAAATCTTTTTTATTATTAAACATTTCGTAAACCGTTTCAATTAAATCAACGTATTTACCTTCGTATTCGGAATATTTTTTAAGCGTTTCTTTAACGCCGTTTTCTTTAGCAAACGAAGAAAGTTCAACGCTTCTTTCATCTGCTTCTGGGTTAAACAATAAACCTGCCGCTATACCTATACAAAGATATGTTCCGTCAACGTTCATTTTTTCAATGAGTTTAAGAGCGCCGATAAGCCTGTCGTTTGAACCGAGTTTTCTAATAGTATCTTTACCAACCCTTTCAACGGTATCTGCAAGCGCAACGTTTGTAAACCTATATAAAAGGTTATCAGCGTGTTCTAAAAGCCAGTTTACGTCAACGCCGTTTTCTTTTGCAAGAGCGGTTGCCGACGCGGTTAGAGCGCGGAACGCAACGTATCTTATATCATAATCATCAGCCGATTGATAAATAAATTCATAGCCCCTTAAAAAGCCTAAATATGCAGAAAGCGCATGTCCCATATTGTGCATAAAAAGTTTTCTTTCAATGAATAAATGGAAAGGCGTATAAGGATATAGATTTTTCACGTCTGGGATTTCACCTTTAAAGGCAGCCTTATCTACAGGCAAAATATTATAAGGCTCAACGTAAACCCTTAAAATATTACCTGCCCTTTTTTCTTCAGTCATAACGGGCACCATTCTACCAATCGACGCTTCAACAAAACCGACTTTATTATCAACGAATTCTTCAAGTTCGGGAATTTCTTTTTTAATTAAACCTTTTAAAAATTCATCTGCGCCGATAAGATTTTCACAAATAATAATGTTCAGTTCTTTTCCGCTTTTTTCCGCTCTTTTTTTAATACCCAACGCAATAGGCTTTGCAATGAATTTTAATACGTTTACGCCGATAGCAGTTGCCATCATATCGCAAGATGCAATTTCATCAGAAACAAGTTCGATATCCGTCCCGTCTATACCGTAAACGTTTTTAACTTTTTGTTCGATATTTGCTTCCGACGTAACGGTATGTACTGAATACTCGTTATCTTGGTTAAGTTTTGCTATAACTTCTTTGTTTATATCAACAAAACCAACTTTATAGCCTGCGTTTGAAAAAGTTTGACCTATAAATCCGCGCCCGATATTACCTGCGCCGTACATTATAAATTTTTTCATATTACTCCTTTATATACCACATTGTTAAGTAATCGGTAACCATTTTTTTCATTTCGTTAAAAATAATTCTTTGACGGTATCTTGCGGTAAAATATCCGATATTTATTTTTTCACCCGTGCGACACTTTTCGGTTAAATAACCTTCTTCAATAAGTTTATCAACCACTTCAACGCCACCAACTTTGCTTGCGTTTACAACCATATCGTAGAAAAGTTCTTTTGAACTGTCACGCTCTAAAGCCGTCCAAATATTAACCTTACATACGCCGTCAGAAAATAGCCCTTTAACTTGGTCGTTTTTAACGCTACTAGTGCCGTGAAGAACTATCGTTTTTCCGATTTCTTTTTGAATTTCACGCGCTAAATCACCGTGATACATAAGTTCTTTACCCGTTGCCCTATGTTCCGTGCCAAGATTTGCAACTATCATATCGACGCCTGTTTCTTCAATATATCTTTTTGCGTTTTCAGGCGTAGTAAGCGCGTTGTGTTCCGTTCCCGTTGCGTCGACGATTTCGTCACACGCGCCTTCAATTAAAATTTTGCCTTTCATTTTTTTAACGAACGCTGCGGTCATTTCAATATTTTTATCGAAAGGTAACGCAGATGCGTCGTACATAATAGATGAAAAATCTGTTAGGTCGCTGTTTATAAGTTCAATATCGTCATCAAATTGAACGTGGTCAAGGTGGATTAAAACGTCAATGTCGCTATAAACGCCACCTTCACCCGCAAACGCCTTAATATCGTCTTTAAATAACTGTAAACCAGTCTTCCAGTCGTCCGCGTAAGAATAATTTACAGCCTGCGGTCTGTGAGAGTAATTTACGGTAATAGCAATTATAATAGGCACTCTCATACCGATTTTTTTACCGTAATCACTACAAGCGGATAAAATGGCTTCGGTTGTAGTTTGGTTTTCCGAGCAAATGCAAGGTATTACCCAACCTAATTTTTTAGCATTTTCAAAAACTTTTTGAACTTGGTCGAATTTAGTTATAATCATAAAAGTTCTCCTTACTTATCTATGTCAATTACCGTATATCCAAGATAGGTGCTAAACGCTTCTTCTAAAACGTATTTCATATGCCCTACGCCAACGGTGGTATGGTGTTTAAATCCACCTTTTGCAAGTTTAATGAGTTTATCTTGAAGGTTAGGAATTTCCGCAACGCCACCACAACCAAAGAACGCTTCTTCAATAGGTTCACCGGTGAACTTTGCTTCGCTTGCGTAAATTTTAAGTTCACCGTTTTCAGTAAAGCAGTTAGAAATAGTAGTATCAAACGCAGCAATTCTACCTTCGTTTGAACCCCAACCGCTACCGGGGTCGCCTTTAGCGAACATTTTGTGTTCAGTTACCGTGCCTTTTCCCGCCATAAGCGATTGAGCAACAGGTCCGCAATGGAAAAGTATAACCTTATTTTCATCATCACCGTAATTGTTGTTCCAGTCAAGGCAAGCGGTGGGCTTTTCACTTGCAAGCGCCATTGCGCGCATACAGATAGCAGATGTCAAGTCAATTTCACAAGAACAAACTATGCCCCTATCGTTAAGTTCTGATATAAGCACGCACGGGCAAACGCGGAGAATAGTTTCCATTTCGTTCCAACAACGAAGCGTTACCGCGTCTAAATGATATTCTTCAATATATTCGTCAATAACTACGGAAATTTTAGCCAAAGTTAATTTATTCTTTAACGGAACTTTACTAAAATCCGTGTAATTTTCAAGAGTAGCCATCTTATCAATAACGGCTTTATCATCATCCGCTTTTTGCTCAACTTTAAACACTAATTCGGAAAGGTCAAAACTTTCAACGTTGATGCCGTATCTTTGCAAAGTTACTTCATCAAAACGAACGGTCTTAAACGCCGTAGTTCTAGCACCGATACAGCCGAGATTAAATCTTTTCATACCTTTAACGACACGGCAAATAGCGGCAAAGTCTTTTAAGTTCTTTTTAAACGCATCTGATAACGGATGAACTACGTGCGGTTTCATTACCGTAAACGGAATTTTATACTGATAAAAAACGTCGGTAACGGAAAATTTACCACAGTAAGCGTCACGCCTATGTTGGAAATCCATTTTGCCGATTTCATCAGGATACGCTTGCATTAAAATAGGTACGCCTGCATCTTGAAGCGCAGTTATAGCGCCGTTTTCATCAATAAATATAGGCATACATAAAATTACGCCGTCATATTCGCCTTCGTGGCTCTTTAACCAGTCGTGATAAAGTCTGCCTTCATCTCTAGTTTCAACTGCGCCGTAGCGGGTAGCGTTTTCATCCATAACAAGATATTCATACCCTGCGTCAGTTACTGCTTTAATCATATCTTGACGCGCGCCTGCTATAAGTTCTGCCGGCATAAAACCACGGTTACCGAAATATAATGCAAATTTCATTTTAATTTATCTCCTTAATTAGATGATATAATTTTTTATATTTTTTATATTGTCCGTCGTAAGTTGCGCCACGTTCTTCGTTTGGCGTAAACTCTTTAACGTAACGGACGAAAATATCTTTTGCTTCAGCGTAATCTTTTGCTCCGCCCAAAGCAACGGCGCTCATCATTGCGCATCCGCATAAACCGCCTTCGCTAGAACGCAAAGTTTTAACTGAAACGCCTTGAACGTCTGCTTTTAATTGCATCCATTTATCAGAATTTGAACATCCGCCGTTTGCAATTAAACTTTTAACAGTAATGCCGTAATCTTTAACGATTTCGGTATTTAATTTCATTTCCATTACCGTACCTTCCACGAAAGACTGATAAAATTCCGCGTCGGTGGTTTGAGTGCCTATGCCTATAACCGCGCCTTTAGCGGTAATATCTTGATAAGGGGTTGCTCCGCCGCCTAAATACGGCATAGTCAAAAGCCCCGTAGGCGTATCTGAAAAATTTTTTTCCATATAAGCGTAAAAATCTTTTTCTTCACCCTTATAATCGTGCATAAGATTTTTTCTAACCCAGTTTACCGCAGCGCCACAAGTATAGTTTAATATATAAGTGCAATAAAGCCCGTCCACGGCAAACGGAATACAAGGATACCCTTGTTTGCCCATTGCAATATTTTCCGGCTTATCTTTAAATACGGTAGTTATACATTCAACCGTACCCATACCGTCAACAGATTCCCCTTCCTTTAACACGCCTGCGCCGAGCGCCGCGCAAACTTGGTCGTGAGAGCCTAAAACGAAAGTTGCATCACCTTTAACGCCGAGTTCTTCAATGAGTTCTTCTTTAATTCTGCCAACTACGCTACCTGCCTGCATAGGCGTTGAAAAAAGAGAAACGGGAATACCGATTTTATCTAAAAATTCTTTTGCAAAAACTTTATTTTTAACGTCAAAAGCGCCCGTTCTTGCAGCCAAAGCGTAATCAATTATCCTTTTGCCCGTAAGCATATACGCAACGAAATCACCTATAAGCAAAACTTTATCTGCTTTTTTATAAATTTCGGGTTGGTTATTTTTGAGCCAAAGCACTTTAGATATTGAATACATACTATGCGCAACCACACCCGTAGTTAAAAAACAGTTTTCTTCACCGACGGTGCGGTTTATAAAAGCGGCTTCTTCTATACCTTTTGGGTCTGTGTACATCATAGGATAATAAATTATATTATCATCCTTATCCATCACAACGAAAGATTCCCCGAAGGTAGACACGCAAAAAGACGATATTTCGTGATTTAACGCAACCTTTTTTATCATACTTTTTACGTTTTGCCAAATAGCGTCTGCATCAACGAAAATTTCTTTTCCAACGCGCTTAAACTCATAATCTTCACCTATGTATTCGAGTATTTTGCCGTCAGATGAAAATAGTTGACACTTACAACGCGTAGTGCCTACGTCGATAGTTAAATAATTCATAAAACACCCCTATAATTAACGGCGGAAAATTTCTTCACCTTTGCCGTAATTGAATTTAATTTCAACACCGCGCTTTTTATCTGATTTTATTACGCTTTCCGTAATTAAGCACGCTATAACTGATGCAAAGCCGTGATTACAACTTGCTGATGGAGAATCGTTTTCCCAAAGCGTTTTAGTTTCTTTCGCCATAGGCGCAAAAAGTTTAACCGCTTCGTCAATAATTCTATCGTAATCATTCATTTCTTTTAAAATCATAAAGCGCAAATAGTAGCCGATAAACACGTTACTTTTGCCGATATTTTCTTTTACGGGGTTTAACGGTCCGAACTCGTCTATTATTTTAGCGGTATAAATAGAATCGCAAATAGTTTTAGTAAACAGCGCGTAATATTGACAAGTTTCGCTCAAGTGGTCGTCACACCTAGTAAGTTTACCGTCTACCCTAACTGCGTTATCTGCAAAATAATTGCCGTCAAAAGACACCTTTATTATTGCGTCTTTAAGCATTTTTGCTTGTTCTTTAAGTTCAATATCGCCGTAAAGCGCATCAACCGTTTCAAGCATTTTAGCATAGAGCATATTAGACGGGAAGTTTACGCCTTTAACGTATTCAGCGTTATTGCAAATGCTCCATTCAACGAAAACCCAACTTTCCAAATTTTCTAAAAGCCCTAATTCATTTCTAAAACCGTTAAAGTAATTTACAATCTTATAAACTTTTTCTTTAGCCTTTTCTATAAGTGCGCCGTCGCCCGTTCTTTTGTAATATTCTAAAAGTTCTAGAACAAACCACATTACCCAGTTGGGAATAAAAGTTTCGCCTGCGCTTGACGGAAAGCACATAGGAAGATGAACTTTATCTTGATTAGCAGTATCAATTAAAAGGTAATTTTCTAAAAAATTCTTTTCAATCTCATTTTTACCGGTAAAGAAATTTTCAGTAATGCCTGTAAAATAAGAGTCACACAACCACCCCGCGCGTTCGCGACCCGGACAGTCCATAAAAATATCTAAAGCGTTTTGTCTAAAAGAATTTACCGCGCTATCGTAAATTTCCTTTAAAACTCCGCCGCCAGAAAATTGAACGCAATTCTCGTCGTCATTTTGCAATTTTACAACTGATATAGAAACTTCAATATCCGCATCAGTTAAAATTTTAACGAACTTAAAAGTATAAGGTTCTGCGGAGAGTAATTCGTATTCGCCTTTAGGCAAATTCCATTCCAAATAATCGTTACAACAAGAACGGCGGAAAATCCAGTTACCGTCAGGCTGAATTTCTTCAAACACGGCAACAACCCTTGCTTTAGTTGCAGTTTTAACCTTTAGTTTAAAAAATCCCGTTTTTATGCCGTCTAAAGAAAAGTCAAGCGCAGTAAGACCGTTAATGGTGTCAAGCATATCCCTTTTAACTATATAATCGGTTACGCCTATTTTCTTTTCAGCGTTACTTTCCCACCAAAGTTTATCTATCTTGTAAAAGCCGTTAAACACGCTTTTACCTATAAAACTTAATTCTTCTTCAAAATATCGGCATTTATCACCCAAACCGTCAATAAGAATAGGCGCGGAAACTTTAACCGTTTCAACGCTTTCAAAATAATCACGGCTATAATCGTAAACTTCTAAAAATCCGCGTTGACTGCTGTACTTTTGAACGCTTCTTAACTTCTTCATATCTACAGAACAAGAAAAAGCGCCCGTGCCGTCAACAACGTTATTACCACATAAAATTTCCGCGCCGAAAAAAGGTGCTTGGTCAGCGCAAGTTAAAATCGGCAAACCGTATGATACGACTTTAACTGTTATTACCTTTACACCGAGAGGAATTGCAATTTCCCTTAAACGCGCGTAACCTTTTAAAGTACGCTCTGGACCGTAAGATATTAACTTATTATCAAAGAAAACGCGGTATGCGTCTACTGCTACAATACGCAAAGTATCACAAGGCTTATTCACGTTATAATTAAACGTTAATTCTTCATTAAAAACGTTCTCTCTTTTTGACCAAATAAAATCCATAACAACCCCGAAAATCAATATTATTTTACAACTATTTTATAAAAAGTACAATGTCACATAATATACAAAAAGAGTAAAATAATATACTTAATAAATTTTCAATATCGTGATATACCCTTCTAAAATATCGAGTATATTTTAATTATATCATATTGATATAATTATCTCAAATAATATTTTACAATAGTATAAGTTTATTTTCAATACAGAATAAAAATTAAAAATTACATTTTGTTAGTTATTGAATGGATTTACCTTTAATTTTACAAATTACTATTGATTTTAATGTTATTTTGTAGTAAAATATTAAAAAAAAGGGGGTGAATGGAAAATGGCTTCGGTTAGGTCCGTTAAACAACTTGAATATTTTGATATTAAGTTAATGTTTTGCGGGTGGGATAATAACGTGCCAGACGCATCAAATAATCCGCCCATCAAGCATTTTGCATTACACTTTATATACGAAGGCGAAGGCGTTTACGGCGTAAATGGAAAAAAATACAAAATTTCTAAAGGTGACGTTCTTTTTGCCCCGCCAGATACCCCGTATTACACTAGAACTTCTTCAGATAATAGATTAAAACTTTACTATATCGCTTT
>JAFVOV010000082.1 GCA_017505675.1 Clostridia bacterium | reverse complement strand
TCGCCTGAGTTCTGAATATGGCTGGTTACACTTTGGCTATGTTTGCAAAATTAGGCGGGGCAAAAACGGTTACTATTTTTGGTAGACGTCAAGAAAGAGCAAATAAAGCGCTTGAACTTGGCGTTGATTACGCAAAAATTTCTTCGCAGGCATACGAAGAAGATAAAAAATATCAAGTGGTGTTTGAGGCTACGGGAAACAGCGAAGTTTATGCAAAAGGGCTACCGTTTTTAGAAGAAAACGGTATACTTGCGGTTTACGCGGTTTCCGTTACGCCTTATAAATTTGATTTATCTAACGTGCCAACTAATCACACGGTAAGAATTGTTGCGCCACAAGTTAAGTCCGCAGTGGATTTCGTTCAAGGCTTAATGGCGGATGGAAAAATTCCTATGGATAAGTTGCTCACTCACGTTTGGGACTTTTCGCAAGCGGAAGAAGCAATGTGGAAGGTTAAAAACGGCGAAGTTATTAAAGGTCTTGTAAAAATCGGAGAAGTTGAGGGGAACTAGTGAAAGTATTTGTAGCCACAGCGCCGGATAAATTTTCTTTTGTTGAAAAGGAAATTCCAGCGGTTAATGATTATGAAGTGTTAGTTAAGCACGAAGGTTGTTTGATTTGTAATTGTACGGACTGGAAAATTATAAATCATTTATTCGCTACCAAAGATTATCCCATTGCGTTGGGGCACGAATCTTTTGGCAAAGTCGTTAAAGTCGGCAATAAGGTTAAAAACTTTAAGTTGGGCGATAGGGTGATTTGTTCAAACGCAATACCTAACGGGTACGACGGGCAAATTTATTCTACTTGGGGCGCTTTTTCTGAATACGGTATTGCTGGCGATTACTACGCGCTAATAGAAGACGGACAACCTATAGACGGTGAATTTTCTTATAGAAGGCGTTATATTGCTAATTATAAAATTGATGAAACTTTGCCTATAGAGCAGGCGGGCGTGGTGTTTTCGTTGGCGGAAACAGCCAGCAGTATTATTAAAACGCCTGAAATTAAAGGAAAGGACGTTGCCGTATTCGGTACTGGCTTTGCAGGGTATACTTTGGCTATATTTGCTAAAAAGATGGGCGCAAATACCGTTACTATTTTTGGGAAAAGGCAAGAGCGAATTGAACTTGCTAAACAAATAGGAATAGAAAATGCTAAATTATATGACGACGCATACGTTGAAAGTGAAAAATACGACGTTGTTTTTGAAGCAACGGGCAAAAGCGACGTGTTTGCGCGCGGAATTCCCTTTCTAAAAGAAAACGGTCACATAGTTATTCACGGAGCGTACGTTGAGCCTTATCAATTTGATTTAAGCAAAACCCCTATAAACTATCATATACGCACCGTAAACCCTAACGTTGGCGAGGCTTTAGAATACGTGCAGAATTTGGTTAAAAAAGGTGAACTTCCTATAGATAAATTATTGACGCACGTTTGGGACTTTGCGCAAATGGAAAAGGCTTTAATGCAGGTAAAAAATAGAGAAGTCGTAAAAGGACTTGTAAAAATATAATAAACAAAAACTGTTATAAAGGAGAAAAAATTATGAAAATTTTAATCGGCGGGGATATCGTTCCCAAGACAGATGGAGTTAAACAATTATTTATTGACGGTGAAACGAGAGCGTTATTCGGTGACGTGTGTGATTTAATCAAGTCGGCAGACCGCACAATTATCAATTTAGAATGCGCGCTAACGAATTCCGATAATGAAATTCCTAAATTCGGCCCGTGCCTTAAAGCCGACCCGCGCACAGCAGATACGCTTAAAAAGTTGGGCGTTACTGACGTTGCTCTTTCTAATAATCACGTTTTTGATTTTGGCATTGAAGGTTTAAAAGAAACTATGGATAGCCTAAAACGCGCAGGGTTGCCTTATATGGGCGTTGGTGAAAACGACACCGATTCGCGTAAGCCTTACGTTATCGAGCAGGGCGGGAAAAAGATAGGGATTATTGACGTGTGTGAACACGAATATTCTTACGCGTTGCCAAATAGAATTGGCGCTAACCCTTATGACCCTTATTTAACAATGCAAGATATTCGCGAACTTAAAAAGAGTACGGATTTTTTAATCGTACTCTATCACGGTGGGAAAGAATTTTGTAGGTATCCGTCCCCTAGACTTCGCAATTTGTGCCGTGAAATGGTGCTTTGTGGCGCAGACGTTGTTCTTACCCAACACAGCCATTGTATCGGTTGTTATGAAGAATATGAAGGCGGACACATTTTATACGGGCAAGGCAACTTCCATTTTTGCTGGCAAGGTCATAAAGAAATGTGGTATACCAGTTTGCTTGTTGAATTAGAAATTGATAAAACTTTATCAATTAAGTTTATTCCGCTTGTAACTTACGAAAAGGGAATAGACGTTGCAAAAGGTGAAAAAGCCGAAGAAATTATGGATGCGTTTAAAATCCGTAACGAAGAACTTTTAAACGGCAAATGGCGTGACGGCTGGCATGCGTTTTGTGAGAGCGTTAAAGATATGTATTCAGGCGCTTTGAAAGGTTTAGAGATGCCGGAAACCACCGAGCATCAACTACAAAACTTTGCGCATTATCTTGATTGTGAAGCGCATACCGACGTATGGCGTGAATTATATCCCACTTGGAACTTAACGAATAAATAATTATTGTAAGGAGAAATTGCAATGATAGAAATTCAAGGCGATTCGTGCCATAAATGGTTGACTGAAAAAATTAAACCTTATTTTTTATTTGACGAAACTAAAGATTATACTACTTATAAAGAACAATTACGGGAAAAGTATATTGAACTTTTAGGTATGAAAAATATTGAGAAAAACGCTTGCCCTTTGAACGTGCAAATTGAAAGCGAAGAACAAAAGGACGGGTATAAGCAAATCCGTTTCGTGTTTGAAAGTGAAAAAAACGCGTTCGTTCCTTGTTATTTGCTTATCCCTGATACGGGTAAGGAAAAGTATCCTGTAGCAATAACGCTACAAGGTCACTCGACGGGTTTTCACAATTCAATCGGCGTAATAAAATTTGAACAAGACGAAGCGTATCAACCACGCGGTCAGTTTGCAATACAGGCTGTAAAACAAGGGTTTATTGCTCTTGCTATTGAACAGCGCGGTATGGGCGAACGCAGACCTTCTGGGCGCAATTTGCAGAGCGCGAATATGTGTGAGTATGAAGCGCATATCGCACTAATGCTCGGCAGAACGATTTTGGGTGAAAGAGTGTGGGACGTATCTAAAGCAATAGACGTTTTGGCTAATTTCCCCGTGTGCGATACGGAAAAGATTTTAATTACCGGCAATTCTGGCGGCGGAACTATGACCTATTATGCGTCTTGTTATGACGAGCGTATTAAACTTGCCGTGCCGTCTTGCGCGTTCTGTACTTATAAAGATTCTATTATGGATTTATTCCATTGTTCTTGTAATTTTATACCGCACGCGTATGAATGGTTTGAAATGCAAGATTTATCTTGTTTAATAGCGCCACGCCGTCTTGCGATAATCGCTGGTGAGTCAGACCCGATATTTCCGATTTTCGGCGTAGAAGAAGGTTATAAAACGGTAGAAAAAATATATAAAGCGGAAAACGCTAGCGAAAATTGCCGTTTAATTAAAACTCCAAAAGGACATTGGTGGTGCGAAGATATCGTTTGGAATACGATAAAAGAAGAAACGGCAAAACTTGGTTGGTAAAAAATTAAATACTAAAAAACCCGTCTTAAAGTTATCTTTTAGGCGGGTTAATTTTATATATCCCAGATTTAGCGTGGGGTTTTTTGTTTGTAGAACAAAATTATTTGATTTTTTGGTCTTTCTTATAATTGCTTGGGGATAAGCCAACTTGTTTTTTAAAAGTTAAATAAAAGTATGATGCTGAAGAATACCCACATTCGGCTGCAATTTCTTCCATAGATTTATTTTGACTGCGTAAAATTGATTTTGCTTTGTTTAAGCGAAGATGGGAAACGTAATCCATAATTGAACAGCGCATTGCTTTTTTGAATTTCTTGCATAAAGAAACTTTTGAAAGATAAAATTTATCAGACAGCGTTTTTAGGGTAATGGGCTGATTATAATTCGCGTTTATATAAGCGATTATTTTTAGAATATCAGGCGAAATGTTTTTTACTTTATTCGTGGCGCTTGCAGCAAAAATTGAAGGTAAATTTTGCGTTGAAAGCAAAAATATTAGGGACTGTATAACAGATATAAGAATTTCATTTTTATTTTTAATAGGGCTTTTT
>JAFVOV010000081.1 GCA_017505675.1 Clostridia bacterium | reverse complement strand
GTTTGATAAAATTAAAGCGTCTTACGTTAAACACGTCGTTATAACAGGCGCGTCAAGGTTTAATATGCTAGACGCTGCGGGGCGCGCGGGGTATTCAAATCTTACAGTTACGCCAGATTTTAATTACGCGGTTCGCATAGCAAATTTAATTGCAGATAAAGGTGATAACGTGCTTTTAAGCCCAGGTTGCGCAAGTTTTGATAACTTTAACGGTTATGAAGAGCGTGGCAACGCGTTCAAAAAAATAGTGGAGAATTTTTAATGAAACGCCTTCTTTACTTGGATAAAAAAGGAAAAGGTGATTATTTACTTTTAATTGCTGTAGTTTTACTTGCAATAATAGGTACGGTTTTTATTTATTCGGCAAGTAATTATTCAGCGCAAAAAACATACGGGGATGCTTTTTATTTTGTAAAAAAACAGGCGATAGGGATAGCGCTTGGTATTGTAGCAATGATTTTTACTGCCGTGTTTGATTATAGAAAACTTAAAAAATTTACTATCCCGGTAGCCGTAGTGGCGTTTGTAACCTTAATTTTAGTATTTATTCCAGGTATAGGGGTGGAAAATTACGGCGCTAAACGGTGGATAGGTTTTGGAAGTTTTACAATTCAGCCGTCAGAAATTGCAAAATTTTCGCTTATACTTTTTTGCGCGTCTTACGTTAGCGCTTATCCCGAAAGAATTAAAACGTTTTTAGGTATTCTACCCGTTTTAATATTTGGTGGCGCAGTGTGCGCTTTGATAATTTTAGAACCAAATATGTCAATAACCGTGTGTGTTGCTATGCTTATGATTACAATTCTTTTTGCGGCGGGAATGAAGATTAAACACTTCGTTTTTTTAATATTACCGGCAATAGCGGCGGTTATAATTTTAATTATAGCAGAACCTTATAGATTAAGTAGGTTAGCGGCTTTTTTAAATCCTTGGTCTAACCCTAAAGGTGAGGGGTATCAATTATTGCAATCGCTATACGCTTTAGGTTCTGGCGGTTGGTTTGGCGTAGGGCTTTTTAATTCAAGGCAAAAATATTCCTTTCTTCCGTTTGCTGAATCTGATTTTATATTGTCGGTAATCGGTGAAGAGATAGGTTTTATAGGGCTTTTATTTTTCTTTGCGCTTTTATTTTTTATCGTTTATCGCGGTTTAAAAACCGCATCCGTATCAAAAGATATTTTCGGCTATATTCTTGCCGTAGGTATAACAATGATTTTCGGTATTCAAACGGTAATTAACGCGCTTGTGGTAACGGGCAGTATTCCACCAACGGGTTTGCCGTTACCATTAGTATCAAGCGGAAACACGTCCATTATAATTTTTATGGCAGAAATGGGAGTACTTTATAATATTTCAAAGCAAGGCAGTTTAACTTTTTAACGCTATATCCCATAAAATAATATATCTGACTTCAGGAGTGAATTTTATGGAAAAGTACTTGATAAACGGCGGTAGAAAATTAAGCGGTAAAATAAAGGTTGAAAGCGCAAAAAATTCCGTTCTTCCTATTCTTGCAGCGTCCGTTCTTACTGATGAAGAAGTTGTGATTGAAAATTGCCCTAAAATCGCAGACGTGACCAGTATGCTTAAAATCTTAAATTCACTCGGCGTTAAAACTCGTTTTGATGAAGACAGTTTAATTATAAACGCGTCAGGTATTTTAGAGTATACTATAACTGAAACGCTTTCTAAAGAGTTGCGCTCGTCCGTGTTTATGATGGGCGCGCTTATTTCGCGTTTTAAAAAAGTAAAAATAGCATATCCAGGGGGCTGTGATATAGGTTTAAGACCTATAGATATACATATTGCTGCGTTAAAATCACTCGGCGTATCCGTTACTGAAAAAGAAGGTTATGTAAATTGCCTAGCGGAAAAATTGACGGGCAGAGAAATTTATCTTGATTTTCCATCAGTGGGCGCTACTGAAAACGTTATTTTAGCATCAGTTATGGCAAAAGGAAAAACGGAAATAAAAAACGCCGCAAGAGAACCTGAAATAGTTGACCTTATGAAATTCTTAAATTCTATGGGCGCTAAAATTTACGGTGGCGGGACTTCAACTATTTTAATTGACGGTGTTGAAAGTTTAAGTGGCTCAACATTTAAACCTATCGGTGATAGGATAGAAGCGGGAACTTATCTTATAGCAACGGCAATTACGGGCGGTGAAGTGGAAATAAAAGGAATTGACGTAAAAAATATTTCCGCTTTAATACATAAACTTTGCGATAACACTTGTAAAATCACTATAAAAAATGATATAATATATCTAAAAAGTGGGGGCAAAGGGAAAGCGTTCTCTTTTTCTACTGGTCCGCATCCGTTTTTCCCTACAGACCTTCAAGCGCCGGCAACTGCGCTTTTATCCGTTGCCGACGGCGTATCAGTCGTAACGGAGAACGTTTTTGAAATGCGCTATAAGCATATTCCTGAACTTATCAAAATGGGCGCTGATATTACCGTTAAGGGTAAAACCGCAATAATAAAGGGCGTTGAAAGGTTACACGGCGCGTCGGTTACTTCCTTTGACCTTCGCGGTGGCGCGTCTTTAGTGGTTGCTGGTCTTAATGCTGAAGGCGTTACTGAAGTTACGGGAATAAAGCATATAGAACGCGGGTATTTTAATATGCCACAAAAATTAAATGCACTCGGCGCGGATATTAAAAGAATAAATTAAAGGCAAATTATGAACACAAAAAGAATTGTACTTATTTTAATAGCAATAGCGTTTTTGCTCATAGCGGTTTTTTCGCTGGTGGGGCTTTTCGCTATTAAAAAAGTAGAAGTTGATTTTGCCGTTTCTGAAGATAGGGAAGTTGAAAGTATTCAAACTTTACTTGACGGCTATAACGGCAAGAATTTAATGTTTTTAAATATTGATGACGTTAAGGATACTTTGAAGGGCTATCATTATTTGGAAGTCCTTTCTGTGGACAAGCAATATCCCAACGTATTGAAAGTTAGTCTAAAAGAGCGTAGGGAAGTTTATTACGTTGATTTTGACGGTAAAACTTTCGTTATGAATGAAAACGGTTTCGTTTTGGCGCAAAAAGATTACGTTGAAAGCAGAAACGTTATTAAATTAACGCTAGGTGACGGTGTATCTATTACCGAGATTAAAGAAGGTAGCGTTATTAAAACTGATAACGACGCGCTTTTATCAGCCGTTTTTTCAATGGCAAAAAGCGTAAATTTAACCGATTGTATTAAGAGTATTAGCGTCAAGAAGATAGATGGTTACGATACCGTTTACGATACTGTTTTTAATTCTTTTACAGGCGTAGAAATTTGTATTGAAGATACGCTAGTGAACGGAGAGGACAAGGTTTCTAAAGCCTTTACTGTTTATGATGAGTATTTAACCGATTATCAGAAAACTTACGGGGCAATACAGGCGTACTTACAGCAAGACGGGCAATATAAAGTAACGTACAATCAAGAATTTATTGATATAACATAAAAGGTAGAAATATGCAAAAGAAACAAGTAGCGGTAATAGACGTTGGTTCGTCTAAAATAACTGCGGTCATAGGTGAGCGCGGAATAAATAAGACCTTTTTAATTAAAGGTAGATATTCTTATGATTATGAAGGCTTTGAAGACGGCACGTTTTTTGACGTGAATAATTTAAAGGACATTTTAAAGTCGCTTGCTAATACCGTTGTGAAAGCGTCACGCGGGAGTATTGATACAGTTTACGTGGGCGTTCCGGGCGAATTTACAGACGTAATAGTTAAAGATAGCCAAATATCCTTTTCTAAAAAGAAAAAGATTACGGAAGAAGACGTTGATTCACTTTTTGACGCTGCGTTTGTTTTAACTTCTGGTCAATATACTCTTATTAACCGTTCGGCAATAGTTTACGAACTTGATGATTTCCGTAGGCTTGCTAATCCCGTTGGTTCGATAAGTGAAATATTAAACGGCAAACTTTCTTTTGTGTTATGCAGTAATTATTTTATTGAAGCGGTTAAAGCGCCTATTCAAGATGCAGGTATAGAAAACGTTGAATGTGTTTCGTCTGCGCTCGCCGAAGCGTTATATTTAGTTGAGGCGGAAACTCGTGATAGGATTGCTGTTCTTGTAGATATAGGTTATATCACGTCTACTCTTACCATTATTCAAGGTGACGGGCTTATGTATCAACGCTCATTCCCTTATGGGGGTGGATATATAACCGCTGCTATAGTTGAAAAATTCGGCGTTTCGTTTGAAGTTGCTGAACAACTTAAAAGAAAAGTTAATTTAAGTTGCGTAACTAATTCTTCATCATTTGACGTTCTTGACGGCGATAATGGTGAGTTTTATCCGATAAACGACGTAAAACAAGCGGTGTTTTCCAGTTTAGAAACGCTTTGTGAAAATATTTCTTATTCACTTGAAAAATCAGGTTTTATTATTCCTGATTACGTTCCGTTAATGATAACCGGTGGTGGAATATCATATATTAGGGGCGCAAAAGAACACGTTTCTGGTAGGCTCGGTAGCGTGGTTGAAATAGTAGCGCCTAAAGTTCCGCTTATGGATAAGCCTACGGAATCTACGATATTATCACTTTTAGATTTGGCTTTAGAGCAAAAATAGAATTAAAAATTTACGATATATTATTAGATAAAGGAGAAATAAAATGTACGGACAAGAATTTATGAATGCAAATTCAGCAGTTATAAAAGTTATGGGCGTAGGCGGTGGTGGCTGTAACGCCATTAACAGTATGATAGCGTCTAATATTACCAGCGCAGAATTTATTGCGGTTAATACTGATAACCAAGCGCTTTTATTATCAAAAGCAGAAAAATGTTTACAAATCGGCGCAAAACTTACGAAAGGTTTAGGCGCTGGTAGCGACCCTAATATCGGCGAAGCCGCAGCAGAAGAATCTAAAGACGAAATTGCAAATTTACTTCAAGGAACTGACTTGTTGTTTATTGCTGCAGGTATGGGTGGTGGCACGGGTACAGGCGCTGCGTCGGTTATTGCTCGTATTGCTCGTGAAATGGGCATTTTAACCGTTGCGGTTGTTACTAAACCTTTTACTTTTGAAGGTAGGGTTAGAAATGAAAACGCAAACAAGGGTATTGCTAATCTTAAAAAATATATTGACACTTTAGTTGTTATACCTAATGATAAGTTATTGCAGTTCTTGCCCGCGCAAACAGGTATGCTTGATGCGTTCAAAGTTGCTGACGATATGTTAAAGCAAGGTATAGTTGGTATCGTTGATTTAATTGCAACGCCGTCACTTATAAATTTAGATTTTGCTGATATTAACACCGTAATGCGTAACAAAGGTCTTGCGCATATGGGTATAGGTCGTGCAAAGGGTGAAAATCGTATAATTGAAGCAGTAAGACAGGCTGTATCAAGTCCGCTACTTGAAACCACTATTGAAGGCGCTAAAGCAGTTATTCTTAATGTTTGTGGTAGTAAAGATATTATGCTTAATGAAGTTAATGAAGCGGCTGTTCTTGTTCAAGGTATTATTGACGATTCCGCTAATATTATTTTCGGTACAACCGTTGATGAAAATATGATTGACGAAGTTAAAATTACCGTTATCGCAACAGGTTTTGCACCAATAGAAGAAACTGTTGAAGTTAAATCTGAACCCGCGCCGGCCGTTAAACCTGTTATTTTAGGCAATAAACAACCGGAAGAAGATTTACCTTTAATTCGCGCGGCTGAAGAAGCAGAAAAAGTTGCGCCCGAGCCCGTTAAAGAAGAAGTTCAACCTGAACCTATAGTTAAGGTAGAACCGAAAGAAGAACCCGCGCCAAAAACTGAAGAACCAAAGGGTAGAGAACTTCCTGCGTTTATGAGAAAATTATTTAAGAAATAATATTTAACTAAAACAAAAAACGCGGTAACTTTAAGTTGCCGCATTTTTAATAAAAACACTAAATTACAAATTTTTTATTTGATTTTATAAAGACAAAAATTTATGTTAGTGGTATAATACATTAAAATTTATGGGGGGAACTTATGAATAAGTTAAAAGTTGGTTATGCAAGCGTTAATATTAATCCACCGCTTGGTATAGGCGTTTACGGGTATTACGTTCCGCGTTATGCCAAAGGCTTTTTAGATGATTTAATGGCGTCAACACTAGCCCTTTCTTGTGGTGAAAAAACTCTATTTATGATAAGCACGGATGCGGGGGCAGTACCAGGAATAATAGTGGATAGAATTATTAAAGGTGTTGAAGATGCAACGGGCATTAGCGCGCAAAACGTATATATTTCTGCTACACATACGCACACTTCGCCGTCTATAACTCCGCCGGCGGGTTTTAAGGCTAATGAAAAAGTGATAGCCGAATACGCAGACTTTTTCGTAAGTAGGGTTATTGACTGCGCTAAACTTGCCTTAGAAGATTTAAAACCTGCTAAAATGGGTTATGCCGTTGGCAAAGCGCCTGATAGAATTGCTTATATTAGAAGATATAAAATGAAAGACGGCACAACTATGACTTGCCCGCCCGTTGGTGACCCTAATATTGCTCATCCTATAGGGGAACTTGACCAGAGAATTAACGTTGTAAGGTTTGATAGGGAAAATGCAAAGAGCATAGTTTTGGTAAACTATGGATTGCACGCTGATACTATTAACGGCGAACTTATTTCTTCCGACTGGATAGGTTGGGTCAGAACTACGCTTGATAAGTCTTTAGACGGTGTGGCATGTATTTGCTTTATAGGCGCGCAAGGTGACGTGGGTAGCACTAACGTTCATCCTGTAGACGGAGATATGAACGATACTGAAATCAGTTTTGATAATGAAATGAAAAGTCCTGGTATGGCAAGGTTTATCGGTAGGGCAATAGCAGGAACTGTTTTGCAGGTTTACGATAAGGTTAAGTACGTTGACGTGGATAAAGTTGATATTTTTCATCTTGACGTTAATATCCCCGCTAATAAGCCCGATAAAAAAGATATGCCACTCGCCCGTAAATATAAAGAACTGCACGAATTAGGGCGTGACGATTTAATACCTTATCAAGCAATGGAATTAACTACCGTCGTTGCAGAAGCGCTTCGTATGTGCGATATGGAAAATGGTCCTGATTATTTTGTGCTTAAAATGTTAGGTCTTCGTATCGGTGAAATCGCATTTATCGGTATACCGGGTGAGCCGTTTACTGAAATCGGCGTTAAGATTAAGGAAACCGAAGGTTGGGGGCTAATTATGCCGTGCGCGCAAACGAACGGGGCGGAAGGTTATTTCCCCGTAAAATCAGCGTTTGACGAAGGCGGTTATGAAGCGAGAACTTCTCCGTTTAAATCTTGCGTAAGTGAGAATCCCGAAGAGATCATCGAGCAGGCCAAGAAGCATCTGCACACCGAGAACAAGCGCTTTGAGGAGGTCATCGGTCAATTGGAGGCCTCAAGGCTTGAGGCAGATCGCAACCGCGAGGAGAGCGAAC
>JAFVOV010000080.1 GCA_017505675.1 Clostridia bacterium | reverse complement strand
TGGACTTTAAGGTTGCAGGTACTGAAAAGGGTATCACCGCAATTCAAATGGATATCAAGATTAAGGGTATTGACGAAGCAATTTTAAGAAAGGCTATCGCTCAAGCGAACGTTGGTAGACAACACATCCTTTCAAAGATGCTTGAAGTTATTGATAAACCTAGAGCGGAATTATCTAAATACGCTCCTAGAATTATATCCTTCAATATCGACCCCGAAAAAATCGGTGACGTTGTAGGTAAACAAGGCAAGGTTATCAACAAGATTATTGAAGAAACCGGTGTTAAAATTGACATTGATGATGACGGAAGAGTTAATATTGCAACCGTTGGCAGTTCTGAAAATGCTGAAAGGGCAAAAGCGATTATTCTCTCTATCGCAAAAGACCCCGAAGTTGGCGATATGTTCATAAGCGAAGTTGTAAGAATTTTACCGAAAGTCGGTGCGTTCTGCGAACTTGCGCCTGGTAAAGACGGTCTTATCCATATCAGCAAGATGAGTGAAAAACGCATCAACACCGTTGAAGAAGTTTTGCATATCGGTGATAAGGTTAAGGTTGAAATTATCAAAATAGGTGAAAAGGGTATCGACCTTAAACTTTTGGAAATTATTAACGACTAATAATTTTGATTTGTAAAAAATATGCAAGGCAAACGCCTTGCATATTTTATTATGAAATAACGCTCGTTAAAATGTAATTTTATCACACTTCTTACCATAAAATACGAATAGAGGTGTGTGTAAATGAAAAGACTAAATAGAAGAATTACTTTTATAACTAATATAATTCTAATCGTAGCGTTTTTGGGCGTATACGCCGTAAGTTTTATTCCTGAAAGCACCGTGCCTATTTACGGTGGTAATGAAATTAGTGCCATATATAACGGTAACGTAGAAAATAAAAACGTTTCTATTATGGTAAACGTGTATGAGAATACTAAAATAGTTTCCGCTATGGTGGATTTGTTTAACGAACGCGGTGTAAAGGCAACGTTTTTCGTCGGTGGTTGTTGGGCAGACGATAACGCTGAAACGTTGAATAAAATAGTCGGTAGCGGACACGAACTAGGCAACCACGGTTATTTTCATAAAGACCATAAAACACTTGATTACGATAAAAATTATGAAGAAATTTCACTAACGGGTATAGTGACGGAAGCGCTATGTGGGGTAAAGCCTACGCTGTTTGCTCCGCCGTCAGGCAGTTTTTCAGAAATTACTTTAGAAGCGGCTTATGATTTGGGTTATAAAGTTATAATGTGGTCAAAAGATACTATTGACTGGCGTGATAAAAGTTCAGATTTAGTTTTTCGCAGGGCAACACAAAATCTTTCAAACGGTGATTTAGTGCTTATGCACCCCAAAGAACATACGCTTAAAGCCTTACCAGATATACTTGATTATTATAATAGCGTGGGCTTTAACGCGGTAAGCGTAAGCGAAAATTTAGCGTAATATACATACGGAGAACAAAATGATAATATATAAACAATTCAACAACGGATTAAGGCTTGTAATAAACAAAATGGAAGGTATGCTATCCGTCAGCGCTGGTGTTTTAGTTAAAACGGGCAGTATGAATGAAAGCGCTGAAGAAAACGGCATTTCACACTTTATTGAACACGTTACGTTTAAGGGAACGAAAACCCGTTCAGCGTTTGATATATCCGACCATATTGATAGAATAGGCGCGCAAATTAACGCCTTTACGTCTAAAGAACTTACCTGTTATTACACCAAGTCTACCAAAGAACATTTTGGAAAGTCGCTAGAAATTTTATCTGATATTTTCTTTGATTCGGTTTATGATAAAACGGAACTTGAAAAAGAAAAAGGCGTAATAATAGAAGAAATAAATATGAGTGAAGATTCCCCTGAAGAAGTTTGTTTAGACCTTCTTTCTGAAAGTTATTACGGCAAAGGCGGGCTGGGGCAAACTATTTTAGGGCCTGCAAAAAATATTAAAAGTTTTACCCGTGATGACGTTAATAAATATTTAGATAAATATTATACGGCTGATAACGTAGTAGTATCGCTTGCTGGCAACGTAGACGTATCGCTTGCGGAAAGTATGGTTAAAGATTTGTTTGCCGATAAGTTTACAAGGCTTAAAAGCGCCCCGCAAAAACAGACTGAACCATCCCAAAAAATTTCTTTATATAAAAGTAAAAAAATTGAACAGTCACACGTTGGATTTGCGATGGACGGGTTATCCGTTGCCGACGAACGCTCTGACGCGTTTTCTATAGCCAACATAATTTTAGGCGGTGGAATGAGTAGCAGACTTTTTCAAAAAGTAAGGGAAGAATTAGGGCTTGCATATAGCGTTTATTCTTACGCGTCAATGTATAAAGATAGTGGCGTTGTGGAAATATACGCAGGTGTAAACACGGCGCTCCGTGATTTAGCGGTGTTTGCTATCGTTTCCGAAGTTAAACGCTTTAAAAAAGACGGCGTTACGGAACAAGAATTTGCTAGGGCAAAAGAGCAACTTAAAAGTTCTTTCATAATGGGGCAAGAAAGCACTTACGCTCAAATGATGTATGCGGCAAAGCATTTGATATTATTAAATAAAGAGTATAATTTTGATGAAAGAATGAGCCGTTTAGAAAGCGTAAATATTAAAGACGTTTTCGATATTATTGAAAATTCTTTCGATATTGAAAACGCGGCAACCGCAACGGTTGGCTCAAAGCGTTCGCCTATAAAATTAAAGAAGTAAATTTATTAAAAGACTTTTCCTGTTTGAAAAAGTCTTTTTTTTATAGTTAAGAGAATATACTTTTATTATGAAAGTATTAAGGGTAACCGTTGCCGTAATTTTAACGTTCTGTATTTTGTTTACGGCATTTTATGGTAGCGGAAAAATCGTTGACGGCGGGGTGGATACAACCCCTTCTGAATATAAAGGAATACTTACCTTATGGCAGGTGGATACTTTTGAAGGTGGCGTGGGGTCAAGAAAACAATTTTTATTAAAAAGCGCGCGTGGATTTGAAAAACAAAACCAAGGCGTTTTAGTTATGGTAATAAACCACACGGCAAAAAGCGTTAAAGAAAATTTAGATAAAGGCGTTTTCCCCGATATGATTTCTTACGGCGCAGGGCTAAATATTAGCGGTATGAGTGAACTTAACGTCATGCGGGTAATAGACGGCGGGAAGGTCGGCGGTAAAGTTTATGCAACCGCGTGGTGTAGGGGCGGTTACGTTTTAATTAAAAATCCTAAAATTACGATTGAAACTGACGTAATAGATAATCTTTTAGTGTCACAAAGCGAATTTACTCAACCGCTCACAGCGTTTACTTTAAGTGGTTATTTTGTAAATAACGTTGAAGTATTAAAACCTATGGATGCTTACGTAAAATTTACAGGTGGAAAAGTAAAATACTTTTTAGGAACCCAGCGTGACTTAAACAGGCTTAACGCGCGCGAATTTGAGTATGAAATAACACCGCTTGACGGGTATAACGACTTGTTTCAATACGTATCCGTAACGGCAACCGACCAAACTAAAAGATATTATTCGGAAAAGTTTATTGAATATCTTATTTCAGATGCCGTGCAGTCAAAACTTAATACTATAGGTATGTTTTCGCCCTTTATTGACGTTAAATATGAAAACGCGCAACTTTACGCTATGCAACTATCAAATACGGGGAAAACAGTTTCAGCCTTTACCGCGCCGGAAGTTTTAAATGAAATGCAAGATTTATCACTGCAAGCAACGCTAGGAAATAAAGAAGCGTTAAATAAAATTAAAAATTTGCTCTTATAATCTTGAAAAAGTAAACAAAATATAGTAAAATGATATAAGGAGTTTTATGGGCTTTCAAAGTGCTTTAAGCGAATTTACTCTTGCTAAAATTTATTTTGACGAACCTATGAAAAAACATACCGGTTTTCACGTTGGCGGGTGCGCAAGGTATTATGCTGAAGTCGATAGCCTTTTTGGATTAAATCATTTAACATCGCTTGCGCAAAAGCATAAAATCAAAATAAAAGTTTTAGGTAACGGAACTAACGTTTTATTTTCAGATTTAGGCTTTGACGGGCTTGTTATAGACTTAAAAAAACTTAACGACGTGTTTTTTAAGCGTGATGAAGTTCGCGCAATGGCAGGCGCAAAACTTGATAAACTTATAAAATTTAATTTAGACCACCGTTTATCTGGTTTAGAAGCGCTTTCAGGTATTCCTGCAGAGATAGGTGGCGCGGTTGTTATGAACGCAGGCGCTTTCGGGCATAATATATCTGATTATATAACCACAGTGGAAACTCTTTACGACGGTAAAATTAGGGTTTATGATAAAAACGAATGTAAATTCGGGTATCGCACTAGTAGGTTTTTAAGAAAAAAAGAAATTGTCGTTTCCGCGTCCTTTTTATTTCCTGAAGGCGATAGGGAAATTATTTCGGCGGGAATTAAAACCTATCTTGATTTAAGAAAAAGTATTCAGCCTGCGGGGTGTAGTTGCGGTTCAGTTTTTAAAAATCCAAAACCGTATACGGCAGGCGCGCTAATCGATAAAGCAGGGCTTAAAGGTGAGAGCGTTGGTGGCGCGTCAATATCTGATAAGCACGCTAATTTTATAATTACAAATTCAAAGGCTCGCGCTATAGACGTGTACCTTCTTATTCAAAAAATAAAACGAAAAGTCAAAGACGCGTTCGATATTGAACTTGTTGAAGAAGTCGAGTGCGTAGGGGAGTTTTAATGATTCTTACTTCCGATTACCATACCCATACCGTATATAGTCACGGAAAGGGCAAGATAATTGACAACGCAATAGTAGCAAAGGAAAAAGGCTTAAAAGAAATAGGCATATCCGACCACGGCTTTGCGCATCCTGCATTCGGCTTAACCAAGAAAAAAATACCAAAGATGAAAGCGGAATGCGCTTTGGCAACCGAAAAAACGGGCGTAAAGGTACTACTAGGTATTGAATCTAACGTTATCGGCACGGATGGAACTGTAGACCTTAAACCTAAAATGTACGATAATTTTGATATATTTTTAGCAGGAATCCACAAATTCGTGCTATTTAAATTAAACACGGTTTTTCCGCTTTTCGTGCCTGACTTTTTTTATACGACCTTTAAAAAACTTTCCGTACCTAAAAGCGTAATAAAAACGAACACTAAAACTTTTATTAACGTAATTAAGAAAAACCCCGTTGACGTGATTACGCACCTTAATTTTTGTTGTTTTGCTGATGCTGTTGAAGTTGCAAAAGCGGCTGCTGATTATGGAACTTATATAGAACTTAATTCTAAAAAAACTCATTTATCTGATGAAGAACTTTATAACGTGGTTAAAACGGGTGTGAATTTCGTTATAAATTCAGACGCGCATTCGCCCGATAGGGTGGGTGAAATTTCGCTAGTTGAAAATCTTTTATCTAGGGTAGAAATTCCAAAAGATAGAATTAAAAATATTGACGGCGTTCTTCCCGAAATGCGTTTTAAGGCGTTTAAGGAGCGGGGCTAATGAATTTTACGGAAAAGATAAAATCAGAAATATTATCAAAACCGCTAAAGGAAAAACATTGCCGTAAAGCCTTTATTGCAGGACTTATACGCGGTTCGGGCGTTTTGTATGAAAAAGACGGCGAACTCGGTTTAGAATTCAAAGCGCCAGATGAACAAACGGCAATGGCTTTAACTAACAGTTTTAAGTTATTGTTTGATTACGACATAAGGGAAGTTAGCGTCGTTGAAGATAGAACGCATAAAAAGGACAAGTTCTTGCTGTCGATTAGCGGGAACAAAGCGGTTGAAATATTAACTGAACTTGAAGTTCTAACTGAAGTTGACGGCGAAGTTGCAGTTAACTTGAATTTTTACGGCGCTCTTACAGAAAAAGAGTGTTGTTTGCGCGCGTTTATAAGGGGGCTTTTCGTTTCATCAGGGCTATGCACGCTTCCAACTGAAAACGGAAATTCTAGCACGGGGTATCATTTGGAAATTTATTTTTCAAGTTACGTAACTGCGTTAGAAACAAGCAATAAACTTGCAGAATATAACGTTATAACCAAGATAGTTGGTCGCCGTGGCGGATATATCGTGTATATAAAAAGCGTAGAAGAAATTAAAGACTTCATTGCTTTTTTACCCGCGCCAGTATCCGTGCTTGCGCTTACTGAATTGATGATTAACAGAGAAATGAAAAACATCTCTAACCGTCAAAAAAATTGCGACCTTGGTAACGTGAATAAGCAAATCGAAGCGTCTGCAAAACAAATTTCGGCTATAGATAAAATTGAAAGCACTATAGGCATTGAAAGCCTAAAAAAAGAACTTGCTGAAGTCGCTTTAGCAAGAAAGGAAAACCCTGAAGAAACACTTAACGAACTTGCTGAAAGGCTTTCGCTCGGAAAAAGTTGTTTAAATCACAGATTGAGAAAGATAGTTGCGATAGCAAACGAACTATAAAGGAAGGCTCTGACACAAACTCTGACTGATTTTTAGCGGAAAAATACTACAAATTACTTCGTGTTTTGCGCGGTTACAGACCGCAAAGGGTATGCGCCCTTACAAGAACACTCGTCCTTTTTGTATTTTTTTCGCTAAAGTGAAAAAATTACTAACCAGTCATTTTTTGTGACATAGCCTAAAGGAAAAAATTATGCCTGAATTCGTACATTTACACGTTCATACTGAATATAGTCTTCTTGACGGCGCTACCCGTATAGACGACGTTTTTAAGGCGTGCCGTAAAAAAGGTATGCACGCTTTGGCGATTACCGACCACGGTAATATGTTTGGCACGCTTTATTTTGCTGAATGCGCAAAAAAAGCGTATATGAAAGCGTTAGAAAGTGGCGCAAGCGAAGAAGAAGCAAAAATGCAAGCGATTATCGGTTGTGAATTATACGTTGCAAACGACCATAAAGTTGCAGAAAGGGAATACGACCATTTAGTTTTGCTCTGCAAAAATAAAAAGGGATATAAAAATTTAATTAAACTTGATTCTATTGCATACGTTGACGGGTTTTATTATAAACCAAGAATAGACTATAAACTTTTAAGAGAACATTCTGAAGGTTTGGTATGCTTATCTGGCTGTCTTGCTGGGCGAGTAAATAAACGCCTTATGCAAAACGATTACGAAGGCGCTAAAGAAACGGCTTTAATGCTTTACGATATTTTTAAAGACGATTTTTATTTAGAAATTCAAGACCACGGTATGCCCGAACAAAAGCGCATAAATCCGCTTATAATAAAACTTGGTAAAGAACTCAATATTCCGCTTGTTGCCACTAACGACGTGCATTATATTGAAAAAGAAGACAGCGAAGTTCAAGACGTTGTTGCGTGTATCAGCACAAAAACCACTATTGACGACCCCACTCGCTTTAAAATGGAAACAGACCAAGCCTATTTAAAAACCTATGATGAAATGCTTGCGCTTTTCCCAAACATACCAGAAGCGCTTGAAAATACGGTAAAAATCGCTCAAAAATGTAGTGAAGAACCCGTTTTTGACCTTAATAAAAAATGTGAGCCTATAAGGGATAATTCTTTAATTCCCGGTTACGTTCCAGATAACGGTCAATCGGCATACGACTTCTTAAAAGATATTGCGGAAAAAGGGCTTCGCGAAAGATATCCCGTTATAACTGAAGAAATACGCGAACGCTTTGATTACGAACTCAACACAATTCACTCTATGGGTTACATAGAATATTATCTTATTGTTTGGGACTTTATCAACTACGCTAAAAGTATCGGAATTTCAGTTGGCGCTGGGCGTGGTAGCGGTGTTTCTAGTATTATAGCGTATTCAGTTGGTATTACCGACGTTGACCCCTTAAAATACGATTTGGTATTCGAGCGTTTCTTAAACAAAGAACGTGTAAGTATGCCTGACTTTGATATAGACTTCCAAGACGACCGCAGGGGCGAAGTTGTTGAATACGTTCGTGGTAAATACGGCGCGGATAGGGTTGCTCAAATAGTTACTTTCGGTACGCTTGCCGCAAAACTTGCCATAAAAGACGTAGGCAGGGTTTACCGCGTACCTTATTCGGAAACGGATAAGATAACTAAACTTATGGACGGTAAGAGTAGTATTGAAGAAAGTTTCGGCTTTAAGAAGAACAAGGATGGCGAAGACGTCAGCGTAAAAGAACTGCGCGAGATGTACGAGCAAGACCCTACCGTTAAAAAGGTAATTGATATGTCCATCCGCGTTGAAGATATGCCACGCCAAACGGGTATGCACGCTGCTGGCGTAGTTATATGCGCTAAACCTATTGCGGATAACGTTCCCTTGCAGAGAAGTGAAGACGATATTACCACGCAGTTTGATATGAAAGAAGTCGAACAACTAGGTATGCTAAAAATGGACTTCCTTGGTTTGAGAACGCTTACCGACGTTAGTAAGGCTATGCAATATATTTATGAAAACACGGGTAAAAAACTCGATTTCCATAAAATAGGATATGAAGACGAAGGGACTTATAAGTTAATCGGTGACGGTGAAACGGACGCAGTGTTCCAACTTGAAAGTCCGGGTATGAAACGCTTTATGAGAGATTTAAAGCCTTCTACTTTTGAAGATATTATAGCGGGTATTTCAATGTACCGTCCGGGGCCTATGGATAGCATCCCTAAATACGTTAGTTATAAGCATAACCCCGATACTATTAAGTACGACCACCCCTTGCTAGAGCCGTTATTAAAAGCGACTTACGGCGTACTTATTTATCAAGAACAAGTTATGCAGATATGCCAAAAAATCGGCGGCTTTTCTCTCGGACAAGCGGACATAGTGCGTCGAGCTATGGGTAAAAAGAATATGGAAGAAATGGAACGTCAGAAAAAAATCTTTATAGAAGGTG
>JAFVOV010000079.1 GCA_017505675.1 Clostridia bacterium | reverse complement strand
CCGTATCTTCTACCAAAAACACATCGGGTCCGGAAGTGGTCGAATTGACCGTGCTCTGGATCTTTGAAGTATATCCGGTCGTATCGTAAGCGGAAAGGGAGACATACAGGTCGTGTTCCTTTCCGTATGTATTGTTGAATTCGTCCACAAGCTTTGTATACATATCAACCTGTTCCATTGAACCGTATACATAAAAAATGATTTTTCGCTTTGGGGTCAATGTCTTTTATAATAATCATATTTTCATCTTCATACATTTTAGTTGAAGGAATTTCCCCTGCGATAATTTTGCAAAACAAACAATTTTCCATAATTTACTCCTTTATTTCGGCGAGCGCGCCGTCCTTAAACGGAGCGATAACCGTAACTTTTCTAATTTTTCCGTTATCTATAAAATCTTTAACGTAAAGCCTTATATAGTTTTCCGAATAACCTTCGGCGTAACCGTCTTTAACTTCTTCAAATAAAAACTCTAACTGCTTACCTATAAACGAATTGATAAAATTTTTCTTTCTTTCCGCCTTTAATTCAAGCAGTTTATTTAGCCTTTCTTTTTTTATTTCGGGCGGTAAGTCTTTCATCTTAAACGCCACCGTTCCACTTCTAGGGCTAAACGGGAAAGGATGAATATCTGAAAACTTTACCCTATCAACAAGTTTTACCGTATCAATAAAGTCTTCATCCGTTTCCGTAGGAAACCCTACTATAATATCCGTGGTTATACCGGCATCAGGGAAAAACTTTCTAATTAAATCTACTTTTTCCGCATACTCTTCAGCGGTATAGTGCCTATTCATCTTTTTAAGCACGTTGTTTGAGCCTGACTGAAGTGATAAATGAAAATGCGGAGCAAAGTTTTTCAGGTTTTTAAGCGCCGTTAAAAAACTTTCAGTTATAACGCCAACTTCTAACGAACCCAGTCTTATACGCGTTTCAACCCCCTGTAAGCGTTCAATAAGCCCACTTAACGTTGTTCCGTTATAATTATAAGCAGAAAGATTTATTCCGTTTATAACCGCTTCTTTAGGGGATAAATGATTTATTTCATTAAGCACGCTCTCTGGGTTTCTTGACCTATTTCTTCCGCGCAAATAAGGTATTATACAGTAACTGCAAAAATTATTACAACCGTCTTGCACCTTTATAAATGCGCGCGTCCGTAAAGTATCCGTTGGCAGAAGTTCTTCAAACACACCGCATTCCGGGCTAACTTTTACACCCTTTTCGCTTAAATGATTTAAAATTTCGCCCTTATTAAATACGCCCGTTACTAAAAAATTATCGTCTTTATCGGCAAACGCTTGCGGATTTTTTTGCGTAGCGCAACCGGTAAAAATTATTTTCGCGTTGGGGTTAAGTTTTTTTATTCTAGCAGCAGTCTGCCTAGACTTTTTTTCCGCTTCTGCCGTAACTGCGCAAGTGTTCACAATATAAAGGTCTGCTTTTTCAAGTTTATCGCTAACGGTATAGCCTAGCGCCTTTAACCCCGCAATAAGCGAATCACTTTCACATTCGTTTACCTTGCAACCGAGCGTAAAAACGACTGCCTTCATTGTTTTTTACCTTTAGTCACAACGAGCGCCGACCACTCGCCTTTAATTTTTTGTTCTACGTAATCAAATCCGGCGTTTATATAAGCGTCTTTTACAGCATCAAGCCTTTCAACTAAAATACCGCTTAAAATAATAATTCCGCCGTCAATTAAATTGTTGCCTATATACGGCGCAAAAGCAATAAGGACTTCAGCCATAATATTACACACTATAACTTCGCCTTTAACGCTGTTATCATCAAGAAGATTTTTAAGCAATACTTCACCGTTTTTAACGCCGTTAAGCGCCATATTATGCGTAGTTGCAACGACTGCGCATTCGTCAATATCAGTCATTATAACTTTTTTAGCGCCAAGTTTGCTAGCAGTAATACCAAGTATTCCGCTACCACACCCCACGTCTAAAACGGTATCTTCTTTTTTAACGAACTTTTCTAAAAAGCCAACGCACATTGAAGTAGTTTCGTGCTCGCCCGTACCAAACGCCATATTAGAATCAAGTAACACCGTTATTTCACCGTCAGCGGGCTTATAATCAATCCATTCGGGGACTATAACTATTTTGCCGATATGTATAGGTTTAAAATGCTCTTTCCATTGTTCGCGCCAAAGGTCACCGTCAATTTCACGCTTAACCGTTTCAAGCGTTCCTAGTGATAACGGGCTGTTCTTTTTTAAATCTTCAAGGTCGCGTTGCGCCGCGCTAACCGTTTCTTTTGCGGTTTCTATCGGGAAATACGCTTTTACAAGTACGGTTTTATCCGCTTTAAAAATACTTTCGTCAGCATAATCCCACGCCCTACCGTCACGCGCAAGGGCTATAACGTCTTCAACGTCGTTTATAACCACGCCTGCATCAGTATACCCCCACAAAACGTCGCTAACGAGTTCTGCGCCGATATGCGTTGTAGAAACGGTTAATTCAATAAACTTGCTCATAATTATTTAGCGTACGGGTCTTTGCCGTACATACTTTCCAAATTGTCTTTATACTGTTTCATTTTCGGGCATTGTTTAATTTCTGTAGCGTCTTCTAACTGCTCGAAAAGTTTCTTTTGTTCACGGGTAAGTTTTGACGGAACTTCAACCACAACTTCTATATAAAGGTCGCCCGTTCCGCGTGAAGACTTAATACCCTTTCCACGAACGAAGAATACCTTTCCGCTCTGCGTTCCTTCGGGTATAGTGTAATCTAAAGTATCGTCTATAAGCGGAATTTTAACCTTACCGCCAACAGCCGCCGTCTTAAAACTAATAGGCACTTGAACGTAAAGGTCAAAATTTTTGCGTTTAAAGATTTTGCTAGGTTCAACCTTCATAACGACAATAAGGTCGCCTGCAGGTCCGCCGTTAGTGCTTGCTTGACCGTAACCCGCTTTTCTTATATAACTGCCCGTATCCGCGCCTGCGGGAATATTAAACACTTCTTTAGTTGTGGTTTTAATATAACCCTTTCCGTTACATTCTTTACATGTATCAATAATCTTTTTACCCGTTCCACGACACTCGTCACACGGGCGAACGCTAACCGAACGGAAAAAGCCGTTGCTTGTGGTGTACTGAACTTGCCCCGTTCCACCGCACTTTTCACAAGTCTTATAAGCCGTACCACCTTTAGCGCCCGTGCCTTTACAATGTGAACAAGGCTCGTTGCGGTTATAAACAACTTCTCTAGTACAGCCTTTTGCAGCGTCTAAAAAACTCAATGAAAGTTCAATAGTAATATCGTCACCTTTGGTTTTGGTTTGCGCGCGCGTTCTAGACGAACCGCCAAACCCACCGAAAATATCGCCGAAAATATCTTCAAAACCACCAAAGCCACCAAATCCGCCAGCACCGCCAGCACCGCCGAATCCACCCATACCACCGTTGGGGTCACCGAAAGTATCATAATTTTTTCTTTTCTTTTCGTCTGACAAAACTTCGTTCGCTTCGTTAATCTCTTTAAATTTTTCAGCCGCAGCAGCGTCGTTCGGGTGCAAGTCTGGGTGATACTTTTTAACTAGCGTTCTATACGCTTTTTTAATTTCGTCAGGTGAAGCGTCTTTATTAACGCCTAGAATTTTATAATAATCTTTAGCCATAAAAAGTCCTTAAATTAGTCTTGATTTTTTTCAATTTCTTCATTTTTAGCGCGTTCTTTTTCCGCTTTTTGCAACTTGCGCGCATTTTTACAAAGGTCATAGCGGTATATTGCTATAGAAACGGAAACCACGCTTAAACTGTCGCTAATAAGCGCAATCGGATAGAAGTTTATTATTCCGTTAGCAACCCAAAGCGCCATATATATAAAGGATAACGCCCTATATTTTCTTTGGTCTATCATTAGATATGCAGCAATGCCAACAAACCCTGCAAGAGCAGCAAAAATGCTTTCTATTCTAAACGTAAATATAACTATTAAAGTTTGTAAAATAAAAAACAATACTACCCATAATTTACTGTCTGCCCAAGCGTGCTTGCCCATCTGCATAAAAACAAGTAGCCTTATTATGCTAATAAAACAAGTCAGCGCGCTTGTAAAATCACCGTATAACCCAAAATACGCCACCCAACAAATACACGCCACCGTGCAGAGCGTAAGCGAAGCAAGCCTGCTATTAGACTGATATTCTAATATTTTGCAAATTATCGCTATAACGCCGAAGGCATTCAGTATTATTAAATACCAAATGCCGAGCGAATTGTTTAAACTTTCAACCATACTAGCGGATAAATCCGCCATGGAAAATAACAAATTATTCATATTAACGCCTTATATAACGGCGCGGAAATTTACTTATTGATGGAATTCTTCTCCGCCGTTTGCGCCGTTGGGGTCTTGCCCTTCACCGTTGGGGTTTGCTTGTTGATAAACTTTTGCAAAGATACCTTGTGATGCTTCAGAAAGTTTTTCAGTTGCCTTAACTATTCTATCGTTATCGTTACTGTCAAGTTCAACTTTAGCAAGTTTAATTTCTTCTTCAAGTTTAGCCTTGTCTTCTTCAGTAATCTTATCACCTAAATCTTTAATTGATTTTTCAATAGTGAAGATAAGCCCGTCAAGTTTGTTGTGGTTTTCAACGGTTTCTTTACGCTTTTTATCTTCTTCTTCATATTGTTTTGCTTCGTTTACCGCCTTATCAATATCAGCATCCGAAAGGTTGGTTGAAGAAGTTATGGTGATGTTTTGTGATTTACCAGTACCCAAATCTTTTGCAGAAACGTTTACAATACCGTTTGCGTCGATATCGAAAGTAACTTCAATCTGCGGTACGCCACGGGGAGCGGGAGCAATGCCTGAAAGTTGGAAATTACCAAGCGTTTTATTATCTTTAGCAAATTCACGTTCACCTTGTAAAATGTGAATATCAACTGCAGTTTGGTTATCAGCCGCCGTAGAGAAAACTTGTGATTTCTTTACGGGAATAGTGGTGTTCCTTTCAATAAGTTTGGTGCATACGCCACCGAGAGTTTCAATACCGAGTGACAACGGAGTAACGTCTAATAAAAGAACGTCTTTAACTTCGCCGGATAAAACACCGCCTTGAATAGCCGCGCCGATAGCAACGCATTCATCAGGGTTAATGCCTTTGAACGGTTCTTTACCGGTAACTTTTCTTACTTCGTCAATAACTGCGGGAATTCTGGTTGAACCACCAACTAAAATAACTTTGTCAATATCTGAATAAGAAAGACCTGCGTCCTTCATTGCGTTTTGCATAGGAGCAACGGTTGCAGCAACCAAATCTTCGGTAAGCGCGTCAAATTTCTGTTTGGTAATGTCTACGTCAAGGTGTTTCGGTCCCGTTGCGTCTGCCGTGATAAACGGAAGATTTACGTTAGTTTTACTCATACCAGAAAGTTCTATTTTAGCCTTTTCTGCCGCTTCTTTTAATCTTTGGAGAGCAAGTTTATCGTTAGAAAGGTCAATGCCTTCTTTTGCCTTAAATTCAGAAACAAGATAATCCATAACTCTCTTATCGAAGTCGTCACCGCCGAGCATATTATTGCCGTGTGTTGCTAAAACTTCAAAAACGCCGTCGCCGATTTCCATAATAGAAACGTCAAACGTACCGCCACCAAGGTCGTAAATAATAACCTTTTGGGTTTTGCCTTCTTTATCAAGACCGTAAGAAAGAGCCGCTGCGGTAGGTTCGTTTATAATACGAAGAACGTTAAGCCCTGCAATTTTACCTGCGTCTTTGGTTGCTTGACGTTGGCTATCGCTGAAGTATGCGGGCACTGTGATGACTGCTTCAGTCACTTTTTCGCCCAAATATTTTTCTGCATCGTTCTTCAACTTTGTGAGAATCATTGCAGAGATTTCTTGAGGGGTATAGTCCTTTCCGTTGGCGCGGACTTTCTTGTCTGAGCCCATATCTCTCTTGATTGATACGATGGTGTTTTCAGGATTTGAAACTGCTTGTCTTTTTGCGATTTCGCCCACAAGTCTTTCACCATCTTTTGCAAAACCCACCACTGAGGGGGTTGTTCTCATACCTTCTGCGTTGGCGATGACGACAGGTTCACCACCTTCCAT
>JAFVOV010000078.1 GCA_017505675.1 Clostridia bacterium | reverse complement strand
CGGCACTATCCAGATAGGCGCGGTTCAATTGAACTTTTCACTTATACCTATCGTTTTGGGCGCGTTGCTTTACGGGCCTATCGTAGGCGCCGTTTTGGGCTTTGCAAGCGGAGTGGTGGTTTTGATACAGGTTATAATGGCGCTTTCACCCTTTTATTTAATAATCTGGACTGAAGCACCGGTTATAACCACTTTGATTTGTTTATTTAAAACTACGGTTGCAGGTTTTGTTTCGGGCGTTTTGTTTAAGGCGCTTAAAAAGAAAAACACGCATCTTGCAGTTTTTACAGCGTCGGGGATAGTCCCCGTTATCAATACGGCATTATTTATAATCGGGTGTTTTTGTATGAATAACGCAGTAACGTCCTTTCAAACTTCACTTTTAGAAGTTATGCCTGAAGTTGCTGGGATGAACGGGCTTGTATTTATTTTAGTAGTTTTAGTTACTTTCAATTTCTTTATTGAACTTGCAATTAACTTAATCGTTGCGCCGTCACTTCACAGGGTAATAAGGGTTATCGCAAAACAAACTTTTGTAGACGGCGAAGATACTGAAGAAGAAACTTCTTCTGCTGATAAGGAGTAAATGATGCTTCTAGCGATAGATTTAGGGAATACCAACATAAAATACGGCGTTTTTGACGGGGATAAACTCGTTGCGTCTTTCCGCGTTTCTTCAAGAATTTCTAGAACCGCAGACGAATACGGCTCGGTTTTGGTTGGGCTTTTATCAGATAGCGGAATAAAAAAGAGCGATATTAACGGAATTATATTTTCATCAGTTATCCCTGCGCTTAATTATACTATATGCCACATGTGCGAATTCTTTTTCGGCGTTACGCCACTTTGTATCGGGCCGGGTGTTAAAACGGGGCTTAATATCAAGGCGGAAAACCCAAGGGAAGTTGGCGCGGATATAATAGTAAACAGCGTGTCCGCATATAATAAATACGGTGGACCGATAGTGGTTATTGATTTCGGAACGGCAACCACTTTTGACGTTATAAGCGCGAACGGCGAACTTTTAGGCGTGGTTATTGCGCCCGGAATTAAGACGTCGCTTGAAGGGCTTGCAACTAAAACGGCGCAACTGCCTATGGTCGAACTTGACGCGCCGAAAACAGTTATAGGCAAAAACACAAAGCATTGTATGCAAGCGGGTATTATATTCGGTTTTGCAGGATTAGTGGAAAATATCATCAAGAAAATTAAAAAAGAACTTGGTTTAAGCGAAATTCAAGTAGTTGCAACCGGTGGTCTTGGTGAAATTATTGCAAAGGAAGTTAAGGCGATTAATACGGTGGATAGAACTTTAACCCTTGACGGACTTAAGATTATTTACGAACTTAACAAGTAAACGGAGGTAAAATTGTTATGTTGAAAAAAGCAGGCGTTGCTATTTTAGGGCTAGGTGTAGTAGGCGGCGGAACTTACCAAATACTTACCGAAAAAAGAGAGTATTTTAAAAAGACGCAGGGTGTTGATATTACCGTTGAAGCGGTTTTGGAACTCAACAAAGAAAGAGCGCTCTCTTTAGGCGTTGAAGAAAGCAAAATTGCGGGGAGCATAGAAGAAGTCGTTTCTAACCCAAACGTTGATATAGTGGTTGAAGTTATCGGCGGAACGGGCGTTGCAAAAACGTTCGTAACTAAAGCGCTTATGAGCGGTAAAACTGTTGTTACTTCAAATAAAGAACTTTTTGCTAAATACTGGCCCGAACTTGAAGCCGAAGCAAAAAAGATGAACGCGGGTTTGTTTTTTGAAGCAAGTTGCGTTGGTGGCGTGCCTATTATAAGAACTTTACAAGACGGTATGCAAGCAAATAAGGTTTTATCTATTAAAGGTATAATCAACGGCACAACCAACTATATTCTTACAAAAATGGCTAACGAAGGCTCGTCTTATGAAGAAGCGCTTAAAGAAGCGCAACGTTTAGGGTATGCAGAATTTAACCCCACCGCTGATGTTGAAGGGTTTGACGCTACTTATAAACTTTCTATTCTTTCAAGTTTGGCGTTCAATAAAAAGATTTGCATTGAAAACGTTTATAGAGAAGGTATAACCAAAGTTACTAAAGAAGATATTGCTCAAGGTAAAGAAATGGGCTATACGTTAAAACTTTTGGGTATCGGTAAAGATACTGAAAAGGGCGTTGAAGTTAGGGTACACCCGACCTTCGTTAAAAACGATAACCCGCTTGCTAGCGTAAACGATTCGTTTAACGCTGTTCATTTGGTTGGCGACGCTGTTGGTGAAATTATGCTTTACGGCAGAGGCGCAGGCGCGCTTCCTACAGGTAGCGCAATAGTATCAGACGTTATTTTTGCCGCTAAACACGACGAGTATTTTTACGCTTGTTTTGAAAATAATACTAAAGGTAATAAAGAAACGAAGTTCGTTAGTGACTTTACTTCTAAATATTATATCCGTTTAACCGTTCTTGATGCGGCTGGTGTACTTGCAAAAATCGCGGGCGTATTCGCTAAAAACGATTTGAGCATTTCCGAAGTTAAGCAGGTTGCTGGAACGGATGGCAAAGCGCAGGTAGTAATAGTAACGCATATTTCTAAAGAAAGCGCGGTTAAAAAGGCTATTGAAAAACTTGCGTCGCTTGAAGAAGTTATAGAAGTGAACTCTACTATAAGAATTGAAGACTAATTTTGAGTTAGTTATATTTAGGGGGCTTTCGTTGAAAGTCCCCTTTTTTATAAAACGAATACTATTTGATTGACTTTTTAATTTATAAATGATAAAATAAACCGAAATATAAAGGAGACGGTTAATATGAATCACCATTCTCATCATCAGAACGAAGAAGTTTTAAAACTTGCGGAACTTTTCCGTTTAACTCCTAAATTTACTGAAGAAACATATAGGGCAAACCAAGTTAAAAGGGGTCTGCGTGACGAAACGGGCGCAGGCGTTGTAACTGGTCTTACCGATATATCTGACGTAATTGCAAAAAAGAACGTGAACGGCGTTTTAACGCCTTGCCCCGGTGAACTTTATTATCGCGGTATTGACGTTCGTACAATGATTGAAAATTATGATGACGAAATGAGTTGTGGATTTGAAGAAGCAACTTACCTTTTGCTTTTTAATAAACTTCCCACGAAAGTAGAACTTAACGAATTTAATAGACTTTTAGCAAGTTATCGTAAACTTCCAAAAAACTTCGTGCGTGACGTTATTATGAAAGCGCCGAACAAAGATATTATGAACTCTATCGCGCGTTGCGTTCTTAATCTTTATAGTTATGACGTTTACGCATTAGATAACTCTATTGAAAACGTTTTAAGGCAAAGTTTACAACTTATTTCAATAACGCCTATGCTTGCGGTATACGCTTATAACGCGCATATGCACTATAATGAAAATAAGAGTTTGATTATACATAGACCAAAGCCTGAATATTCTACGGCGGAAAATATTTTACATATGCTCCGCCCAGATAGCAACTTCACTTCTTTAGAAGCAAAGGTATTAGATATTGCGTTTATTCTGCACGCTGAACACGGTGGCGGTAATAACTCGTCTTTTACCACGCACGTTGTAACTAGCGCGGGTTCGGATACTTTTTCTACCATTACAGCGGCTTTATGTTCGTTAAAAGGGCCTAAACACGGTGGCGCGAATATCAAGGTTATGGAAATGATGGCTGATATTAAGAAGCACGTTACCGACTGGAATGATGACGAAGCGCTTTCTGCTTACTTATCCAAACTCCTTGCAGGTGAAGGGTATGACCATTCAGGGCTTATCTACGGTATGGGGCACGCAGTTTATTCAGTATCAGACCCAAGGGCGCAAGTGTTTAAAGGGTTCGTTGAACAGTTGGCGTCCGAAAAGGGTAGAAAGAAAGAATTTAAACTTTACGATAAGATTGAAAAACTTTCACAAAAACTTATTTGTGAAAAACGCAAAATTATCAAGGGCGTTTCTGCGAACGTAGACTTCTATAGTGGTTTCGTTTATAATATGTTGGGCTTGCCCGTAGAATTGTTTACGCCTATGTTTGCCGTTGCAAGAATGTCCGGTAGGTGCGAGCACGGGTTAGAAGAACTTTTAAATGCCGGAAAAATTATTCGTCCTGCATACGTTTCTACTAATGGTAGAAATCCTTACGTTCCGCTTGACGAAAGAAAATAAATAAAAAACAAAAGCACCGTGTTTCGGTGCTTTAAAATTATGAACAGAATCATTAAAAAATTATTTATTAAAAATTATAAAGACGTTAAAAATCCGTTGGTTAGGGCAAGTTACGGTGTAGTGGCAGGCGTTATAGGTATAATATCGAACGCCGTACTTTTTGCTATTAAATTATTGGCGGGGATTCTTTCTGGTAGCGTAGCCGTCGTTGCGGACGCTATAAATAACCTTTCTGACTTTTTGACTTCGATAATAACTATTATCGGGTTTAAAGTTTCAAGCAGACCTGCTGATAAAGAGCATCCTTACGGGCATCAGCGTCTAGAATATATAACGGCGCTCATAGTTGCGTTTATAATTACTTTTATCGGCGTAGAAGCGGCGCGCTCGTCTATTGAAAAAATTATTAACGGTGGCGCTACCGACTTTTCATACTTTACTTGCGCTATTTTAGGCGCATCCGTGTTTATTAAATTTTGCTTGTTTTTTGTGTACGGTGGATTTGCAAAGGATATTGACTCGGAAGCGCTTAAAGCAATGAGCGCGGATAGTAGAAACGATATGATTTCTACTAGCGTAGTGCTTGCTTGCGCAATAGTAGGTATGATTTGGGGAATTCCACTTGACGGATATTTGGGCGTTGCGGTTTCGGTGTTGATTATAATTTCAGCAGTTAAGTTGATTAAAGAAACGGTTGACCCGTTAATAGGTATTCCACCAGATAAAGAAACGGTCAATAAAATAAGAGAAAAGATTAAAAGTTATAATGGCGTTCTTGACGTTCACGACCTTATAGTTCATAATTACGGGCCAAGTAAAACTTTTGCTTCGGTGCATATAGAAGTGGATGCGTGTGTTGATATAATGATTTCACACGATTTAGCGGATAATATTGAAAGGGATTTTTATAAGCAATTAAATATGTTTTTGGTTTGCCATTTAGACCCCGTTAAAGTTTCAGATGCGGAAACAGCGTTTCTAAAAGAAGAATTGACGGCTCTTTTAAGGGGATTTAATCCGCCCGTAACTCTACATGATTTTAGAGTGGTTGAAGGTGTTTCGCATACGAACGTTATTTTTGACGCAGTTATACCTTTCGGCAGGCACGATATTGAAAATGATATTAAAAAAGCAGTTGAAGATAAACTTGCAAAGTATGATAAAACCTATTACGCAGTTATAGAATTTGAACACAATTACGATTAAAATTATTTATTAACTAAAAGAAAACCCGCTCACTTTTTGTGAGTGGGTTTAATAATTTTTATTTTTTATTATAACAGTCACACCGTTTAGTGCCTACGTAACCGGTGTCTTTACACTTATCGCACACGTATTTAGGTGAAAGGTCGCTTATCGTAAGATTTTTGGTTGCAAGTAATTTTTCCGCGGAGTTAATAAGCGCGGTTTTTTCTTGCTCTAATCTTGAAAGCGTTTGGTTGTCGCCTGCAATTTCCGCAAAAGCAAGGTCTTTTTCTATGCCGTTAAGCCTTCCGTACACTTCAGTAAAGCCTTCTATTGAAACAGCAATATCGTTATTTTTTTGCGCGCGGGAAAGGGCAAGGGTGCGCCGTCTTTCATATTCGCGGTTATAATCTTCTATAGAATTTTCGTCGGAAGTAGACGCCGTTTCAAGTCCGCTTAAAGTAAACACACCGCTATTTTTCCAGTTGCTTAAAACTCCGTTCATATACGCGACGGGGGAACTTTTACCAGCGGAAATTTTTGCCGCTTCTAATATCATTTCTTCGGAAAAATTCCAACTCTTCCACATATTCACGTTTTCTCTGTCCCACGGGTTGGGGCGTCTATTTACGCCCACGGTAAGTAAGAGTTTAGAAATAAATTCATCAGATTTTTTCTGATTTTCAAAATAATCGCCAACAGATGAAAGGGTGATAAACCCGCGCTGGCGGAGCGTTTCAACAAGTTCGTCCATATCGCGCAAGGTGTTTTTGCCCGTGCGGAATAGGGTAGATGCAACGTATAAAAGCGCTTGTTCTTCAAATCCGTAAGACAGCCACTTTTTAGTGTAAGTATCAACAACGGTGTCTAAAACGTCCACGTAAACGGATAGCGCTTTATTGATTTTTATAGCAAGGTCGTAAACGCTTTGCTTTTTATCAATATAATCTTCAATTTCTTCTTTAGAAAAACTTTTCATTGCGTAAAGTTCCATCAAAAACTCATCAAGCCTTGCCATATTGCCTTTTTTGAGTTTAGATGCCGCAAATATAATATTTTCCGTTTCAAAGTTGAGTTCACGCGTCCACTTCTTTAATAGTTCGGAATCTTCAATTTCCGGTTGACGGCGAAGTGACATTGCCTTTAAGATTTTTTCTATAGCGCCCGTTTTTGCTACGTAAGAAGAAAGTTCTTTTTCAACTTTTTCAACGGTAGTAATTTCGCGCGCGCCGAAGTCTTTTGCTACTTTTGATACGTATCTATAACTTACGTCACCGCCTTTTCTGTCGGTGCAGTATTTTACAATCATAATCATTGCTTCGGGTTTAATAGAATAAGTTTCCATTACGTTAAAATATTCCGTGTATTCGCCCGTGCTAATCATACGGTTTGGTAAAAGCGCCTGTAAACTTTTAGAAAATTCAGTATATTTTTCCGCTTTATATTTGCGCGGTTTTGACGCGTAAGACGAGCGTACGGGTTGATATTGAACGCTAAAAGGCTCGTTAGAAACGACGGTAACTAATCCAAATTCTTCCCAGTAGGTAAAGCAACTTTTAATCGCGTCTTCACTCATTTTAAGGCTTACCGCCATTTCAGAAAGGGTTT
>JAFVOV010000002.1 GCA_017505675.1 Clostridia bacterium | reverse complement strand
GAGTTGTAAGTTTTAAAAATTGCATAATTATTATGACTTCAAACGTTGGGGCAACCGAAGCGGGGCAAAAAACGACTCTTGGCTTTATCGGTAGCAAGCAAGCGGAATACGACAATATGTGTGACCGTTATATGGAAGCGTTAAAATCTAAATTCCGCCCAGAATTCTTAAACAGAATTGACGATATTATGGTATTCCATAAACTTGGCAAAGAAGATACTGCTAAAATTGCGGAAATACTTTTGTCAAGTTTAAGAAGAAGGCTTGCCGTTATGGACGTTAAGATGGAAATTACCCCTGCGGCAATGGATTTAATTACCGAAAAGGGCTATGACGATAATTACGGCGCAAGACCGTTAAAACGCGTAATTCAACGCAATATTGAAGATAGATTGAGTGAAGAAATTTTACGCGGAAGTTTAAGCGCAAACTCGTCTATAGTAATTGATTCTGACGGTGAAGAATTTATTTTTACAAAAAAATAAAAAAAATTCCTTTTAAAAAAAGGAATTCCCCCTTTAAAGAGAGTAATATTATTTAAGGGAGGAAATATTATGAAAATAGAAATTGTAGGCAGAAATTACGACGTAGCAGAACGCTTAAAGGCGATAACGGAACAAAAACTTGCTAAACTTGATAAATATTTCACCGACGCTGATACTAAAGCAAAAGTAAGTTTTAAAAAAGAAGCGAGTTCTTTGGTTACTGAAGTTATGCTTGACTATGCAGGCAAATTAGTGCGCGCAACCGTGACGGGCGATAACTTTTATGATAATTTGGACGTGGTTCTTCCCAAACTTGAAGGGCAAATAAGAAAATACCGTACCAGATTTGATAAACATCAAAAAAATTCCGCTTACCGTGACGTAGCAGTTTATGAAACGGCAGACAGGGATGAAAAGCCCGTCGAGTTAGTTAAAGGCAAAAAGTTTAAACTTGCGCCTATGACCGTAAACGAAGCAATGGAAGAAATGGAACTTTTAGGACATTCTTTTTACGTGTTTTTAGAAGCGAAAAGCAACACGGTGCAAGTGCTTTACAAGAGAAATGACGGAGATTTGGGGTTAATAGAACCTGAAATTTAATTATTTATGCAAACGGGGATATCAACGGCGTCGCTGTTCGTTAGAAAACCTACGGAAGATGCGCTTGAGTTTTTAAGTAAAAATAACGTTCAAACGGCTGAAGTGTTTTTGGAAAGTTTTTGCGAATACACTTTAGACTTTGGTAAAAAATTAAAAGCGGTTAAAGGTGGTATTGACGTTCATTCGGTACACACTTTAACGACTCAATTCGAGCCACAACTTTATAGTATAAACGAACGCGCTAAAGCAGATTCTTTTGCGCTACTTGATTTAACAATGTCTGCAGCGGAAGAGTTTGGCGCTAAATACTATACTTTCCACGGTGGCGCGCGTTTTAAGAAAACGCCTATAAAACTTGATTTTGAAAGGGTTGGTAAAATTACCCAAGATATTATTGACGTGTGCGCTAAACACAACGTTACACTCGCTTATGAAAATGTACATTGGGGATATTATAACTATATCGGCTTTTTTACAGAACTGAAAAAACGCACGCCCCTGTTAAAGGCTACTTTTGATATCAAGCAAGCCAGACAAAGCGGTATTTTTTACGGCGACTATATTTCAGAAATGGGCGAAGATTTAGTTACCGCGCATTTATCGGATATTGATGAGAACGGTAAAATGTGTTTACCCGGTAAAGGGATAACTGATTTTACAGACGTATTTAAGCGGTTATCTGACGTTGGGTTTAACGGCGCGTTACTTATTGAAGCGTATCAAAGTGATTATAAAGAATATTCAGAACTGTTTGAATCTCTTGAGTTTATTAGTGAACTTGCAGATAAAATAATAAAATAAATAAAAACGGACTTGGCTTTTTGTCAAGTCCGTAATTTTTTACAAAAATATCTTTATTACCGTTTTTAGAGTAAAAAAACCCACCGCAAGAGAAATTCTCTCACGGTAAGGTTAAGTTATTATTAAGTTAAAAGAAAAATGGGGGTAAAGGAATATTAGTCGACGGGTTTTGCTTTTTCTTCTTCAAACGCAGCAAGAATAACTTTTATAAGTTCTTCACGCATTTCGGTTTTAATCGGGTGGGCGATATCTTTATATTCGCCGTCAGCAGTCTTTCTGCTGGGCATAGCGATAAAGTAACCTTCAGAGCCTTCGATAACCTTAATGTCGTGAATAACGAAGCAGTCGTCGAACGTAACTGATGCAACAGCTTTAAGTTTGCTGTCGTCTTTTTTGACGATACGAACTCTAACGTCAGAGATTTTCATTTTCCAAATACCTTCCTTACAAATATTATGTATATTATACCACGCTTTTAATCTAATTTCAATAGGTTTTTAAAAATTTTTATTAAAAATTAACGTTTTTGTGCTATTTTTTAATGTTTTTTAATAAAATATGGTATGAAAAACTATATTTTATCATCAAAGTATCAAACTTTACACTTTATAGGTATAGGCGGTGTGTCAATGAGCGCGCTTGCAAAATACGCAATATCCGTTGGTAAAACGGTTACGGGTAGCGAAATTTGCCCTAATAGCCTTACCGAAGAACTCATTAAACTCGGCGCGAAAATTTATTTTAAGCACTCGCCTTTTAATTTAAGAAAGGCTGACGCCGTAGTTTACACTTCTGCCGTAAAGGAAGATAACGTTGAACTTGCCACGGCTAAACGCAAAAAAATCCCCATAGTAAAGCGGAGTGAATTTTTAGGGGAAATATTAGAGCGCTTTATGCGTTCGGTTGCAATTTCTGGAAGTCACGGAAAAACTACCGCTACAGCAATGATAGCGTCGGTATTAAAAAATGTGGAAAGAGCCCCCACGGTATTTTTAGGGGGCGAAACGGACGATTACGGAAATTATCTTGCCGGTGGGGAAGATTTTGCGGTAATAGAGGCTTGCGAATATAAAAAGAATTTTTTAGATATAACGCCAGATATTTCCGTAGTGCTTAATATCGACGACGACCACCTTGACTCGTATAAAGATATGGCTGATATGGTAAGCGCGTTTTCAAAGTTTGTTGGAAACAGCCTTGCGGTAATAAACGCAGACGACGTTTACGCGCATAAAATTTTTAATTCTTCAACCGTAACGTTTGGGATAAACACCCCTGCAACTTATACGGCTAAAAGCGTTAAATATAACGGCAAAGGGTATACTTTTACTGCTTGCGCTCACGGTAGAACGTTAGGTAAAATTAACCTTTCGGTTATAGGTAAACATAACGTTTATAACGCGCTTGCAACCGTTGCCGTTTGTGACGTGTTGCGTATACCTTTTAATTTGATAAAATCAGGACTAGAAAATTTTAAAGGGGTTAAGCGCCGCGCGGAATACCTTGGGGAAAAAGAAGGCTTAAAATTTTTTGCAGATTACGCGCATCACCCAAGGGAACTAAAAAGCACGTTAAAAGCATTTAGCGAAAGCGGTGATGATTTTGTCACCGTCTTTCAGCCACATACTTATTCTAGAACGGAAAAACTTATTGACGCGTTTATTTCTACTTTTAAATCGGTTAAACCGCTTATTATATATAAAACGTATCCTGCGCGTGAAGAATTTTCTGAAAAAGGTGATGCGGAAACGCTTTATAAAAATATAATTTCCGTTTCTGGCGAGAATTGCATTTACGCTAAAAATGAAGAAGAACTTTTATCTGCCGTTTTAAGTTTTAAGGGTAAATTTAAAAAGGTAGTATTCTTTGGCGCTGGGGATATATATTTTATAGCCAAAGAATTTTTGGAAAAACAAAATGACAAATAAAAATATTAAAAATACACCTTAAATCGTTTGCAAAAAAAATAATTAAAGTGTATCATATTATTGTAAATTCGAAATAGGAGATTTTCGGCAATATGATACAGAAAAAGAGAAAAATTTCAATTTTAGGCGCAGGTAACGTAGGCGCAACTATCGCTTACGCACTTACACTTCAAGGCGTTTGTAGCGAAATAGTTTTAGTTGATATAAACAAAGAAAAGGCTGAAGGCGAAGCGCTTGATATTACTCAATGCGCGGCTTGCGTTCCTTCTTGCAAAATTTGGTGTGGTGACTATGCTGACGTTGCAGGTTCTGACGTTGTTGTTATTACTTTCGGCGTAGGCAGAAAACCCGGTCAAACCAGACTTGACCTTGCGGCTATTAACGTTGGTATATTAAAGAGCGTTATTAAGGCAAATGATTTTTCTAAAATCGCGCCCGACGCTTTATACGTTGTAGTATCTAACCCCGTTGACGTTCTTACTTACGTTCTTATGAAAGAAGCAGGCTTAAAGAAAGAACAAGTTATCGGTACTGGTACACTTTTAGACTCTAACCGTTTAATTCAAGCAGTTGCTGCTTACTGCAAAGTAGACGCATCTAACGTAAACGCTTACGTTTTCGGTGAACACGGTGATGCTTGTATGGCTCCTTGGAGTCTTTGCACCGTTTGCGGTATGCCGATTAGAGATTACTGCACAAAGATTATGGGCGTTCAAAAAGACGAACTTGAAACTGAACTCAACAACATTTATACCGGTATGGTAGCGGCAGGCTCAAAGGTTATTAAGGCAAAAGGCGCAACCTTCTACGCTATTGCGGCATCTACCGTTCAACTTATTAAAGCGCTCGTTTCTGATACTGATACAATTATGTCTGTTGCAACTTATCTTGACGGACAATACGGCGCTAAAAATCTTTGCACGGGCGTTCTTTGTAAGGTTGGTGGTAGCGGATTAAAAGAAATCGTTGAATTACCACTTCCCGAAGACGAAATGAAGTTATTCTCTGAAAAACTTGCTTCGCTCGATAAGACGTTCGACGCGCTCAACGTAAGATAATTTAATACTTCTTGTAAAAGGGAGTAGTTAGCGCTAATTTTTTAGCGTTCATAGCGTCGTCAATACGGCATACGCCCGGCGCTGTGTAATTACGAAAGTGGTTATAACAAGACTTTTACCGTCAATAATTACGGTGAAAGTCTTTTTATTATGGAGAAACTTATGAAGATTTTTATTTTAATACTATTTATACTTACGTTTGCAATTATAATCGCATTACCTAAATATAAAACTATCGTTACCGGTATTTCGGCGCTTATAGCGTCCGTTGCGTGTGCGATAGGTGGTTTTACAAAATGGTACGGCGCATTTTTGGCGATTGATTATAACGTAATTTTAATGCTGGTTGGCATTATGATAACCGTAGGGTTGTTTTCAGAATCAGGTATGCCAAATATGCTTGCGGAAAAACTAATGTCAAAAATGCCAAATTCATTAGTCGCTTTAGTTTTGTTATCTGTATTAAGCGGGGTAATATCTGCGTTTATGGATAACGTTGCAACCGTTTTGATGTTAGCGCCTATAGGTTTTGCCGTTGCTAAAAAAATAGGTGTTTCGCCTATTCCCGTTTTAATAAGTATATCAGTATCTTCAAATCTACAAGGCGCAGCGACGTTAGTTGGTGATACCACTTC
>JAFVOV010000077.1 GCA_017505675.1 Clostridia bacterium | reverse complement strand
CGTACCGCCAAGATAACTTTCCGCATCCTTTTTAAGTTTGGTAAGAATCATTGCGGAAATTTCTTGCGGGGTGAATTTTTTATCGTCTATGGTAACTTTATAATCAGAGCCCATATGTCTTTTAATTGATGAAACAGTTCTATCAGGGTTAGAAACTGCTTGACGTTTTGCAACTTGACCAACAAGTCTTTCACCGTCTTTTTGGAATGCAACTACCGAAGGGGTAGTTCTTGCGCCTTCAGCGTTTGCGATAACAACGGGTTCACCGTTTTCCATTACCGCTACGCAAGAGTTAGTAGTACCTAAGTCAATACCTATAGTTTTCATTTTATTTCTTCTCCTTAATTTTCAAAATTATAATTTATTTAATAACGCTAACCGTAGCGTATCTTATTATTTTATCTTTCTTTTTATAACCTTTTTGGAACACCTGTTTAACGGTGTCACTTTCTTCCCCTTCTTCTTTTGGAACTTGCATAACTGCTTCTGCTTCGTTCGGGTCGAAAGGTTTACCAACAGGGTTAATTTCTTCAATTTCTAAACTTTTTAATGTTTCGTCAAATTTTGCCCTAATCTTTTTAATTCCGTCTGCCGTCTTTTCGTCAAGCCCTATGGTAAGCGCCCAGTCAAGATTATCGCCAACGGGCAAGATTTTCAAAATTACGCTTGCTATACCTTCGTTAAACGCTTCCATCCATTGATTTGCGTTGCGTTTTTTATAATTATCAAATTCAGCAACGTTGCGCATCCATTTATCTTTATAGTCATCCGCCTGCTTTTTTACTTCTTCAAGTTCTTTAATTAAATTTTCATTTTCGGCGGTAAGCGCCTTTTCGCGCTCCGATAAAACTTCTTCTTTATTAAGTTCTTCCTTTGCGCCTTTTTTAACCTTTTTTTCGTCCATTTTACTATCCTTTACTTTTTGTTATTTAATATATCTTCTAAAATTTGACCAACGCCTTCTAAAACAGATACGACTTTTTGATAATCCATACGGAGCGGACCTATTACGCCGTAAGTGCCTATTTTAACACCGCTTACCGAGTAGGTTGCGGTAACAAGCGAACAGTCCGACGGCATTTCTTTATCACCTTCACCGCCGATTTTAATATTGATTTCAATATTATCACTATCGTTTTGCAATAGCCCTGCAAGTTTATTTTTACTTGCCACCACCGAAAGAAAGTTTTTCACCTTTTCGGAATCTGAATATTCAGGGTGCTTTAATATCTTGCCTTCACCGTCAATTATAACGCCGTCACTCTTTTTCTCAAGATAATCGCTTATAGCGGACATAACGCTATCAAAAATTTCACGGTAAGACTGGAATTCTTCGGTAACGATTTCTTCAAGTTCTACAACTTCACCAAATTCTTTACCAACGAAAAGCCTTGTCATCAACTCTTTGGCTTCGTCAAACTGCGCTTCTGTCATTTCTTCAGGTATAGTAATAAACTTATCTCTTATAAGCGTGTTTTCAGTCACGATAAGAAGTAGCGCTTGACTGCTTTTATACCTGAACATATCTATTTTTACAATCTTCTCATTTTTACTATGTGAAGTATACCCTATAGAAGTATAATCAGTTAACTCGCTTATAACGCGCACGGCGTTTTGCACTACCGATTCAAGGTTATCAGCGTGACCTTTAAACGCTTCTTTTATAACCCCAACTTCTTTTACGGTAAGTTTGCTTTTATCCATAAGTTCGGAAACGTAAAGTTTATACGCTTCAACCGAAGGAACGCGCCCGCTACTAGTATGCAGTTGGGATAAAAAGCCTAATTCTTCAAGCCCAGCGAGTTCACTTCTTACCGTTGCCGAACTAATATCTTTCATATACTTTTCCGTTATGCTTTTACTAGAAACCGGTTGCGCGGTGGAAATATAATCGTCTACGACGAGTTGTAAAATCTTTTTCTTTCTGTCGGAGAGTTTCATCCCTTACCCCTTTTTGGCACTTTGCAAAGTTTTTTGTTAGCACTCTTTGAGTTTAACTGCCAACTTGCAAAATTATTATAAAACTATTGTGTGCCTTTGTCAAGGGTTTTACGCGTATTTTTAAATAAAAAATACCGCGATTTTTACTGCGCGGTATTTTCCTTTTTAATTATAACTTTTAGCCGTATATTATTCGGTGCGGAGCGCCACGACGGGGTCTTTTTTAGCAGCGCTTCTTGATGGAATAATTCCTGAAACAAGCGTTAGCAACATACTTATTGCAACTAATATTGCCGCCGCGCCTATAGGTAAAATTGCTTTAAGCGTAGCAATTCCCGTTAGCGCCTGCAAGATTATATTTATAGGTATGCACAATAAATAAGTAACCAAAACGCCTAAAAGACCTGAAGATAACCCTATAATTAAAGTTTCTGCGTTAAACATACTTGAAACGTCTTTCTTTGATGCGCCGATAGAACGCAATATACCGATTTCTTTGGTTCTTTCTTGAACGGATATTAGCGTAATAACGCCTATCATTATAGAAGATACTACTAGCGATATTGCAACGAAGGCTATTAAGACGTAAGTTATAGCGTCAATAATGGTGGTTATTGACGACATCATTATTCCCATATAGTCGGTAAACTTAATTGCCTTTGCTTCTTCAACGCCTTCGTTATACTTATCAATAGCCGCAACTATAACGTCTTTATTTTCAAAAGACGACGCGTATATGTTAATTGCCGCAGGGCTTTCTAAATCCATATACCCAAGTTTTTTAAGGTTGTTTTCATAAGTAGAATCGGAAAATTCAGTTACCGTATCGTAATAAGTTGCGCATTGCGCCGTAGTATAAGTTAAAATTTCCGTATCAAGATTTTGCGCAAGCGTTGCCGTGGGAACGGTAATATATTCCATTGCCTTTTCTTTAGCGTAAGCCGCTTGTTCTTCAACCGCTAAAACGCCGAAAAGCAACTCGTTGATTTGTTCGTCAGTCATCTGTTTAAGATATACTTCTAACTGCGCGGAATCTAGATTAATCTGCTCGGAAATCCCGCTTGCTACTTTTGCTTCCTTTGCCGCTCTATCGGTATAAGTAGCCATCTTTACGCCGACTTTTTGCATCAAAAGTTCAGTAGGCATTATACATTGAATTGCAACGTATTTTTCCGCCTTGCCTTTCTCATCAAGTTGAGAAACGTAATTTTTGAACGCTTGTTCTTTTTCCGCGTCGGTTAAACTGCCGGTAGTAGACTTAAACGGCAAGCCCGTTAAAATATCAATATCAGGTTCGTTAAGTTGCGCCTTTACGATTTCCGCGTCTTTAGCATTGTTTATTATATATTCGGTAAGTTTATAAGTATAGCATATTGAACCGCCGAGCATATGATTTTCAGCATTTGGATTTTCGCGGATTATACCCGTAACTTTAAGTTTAACCCCACCGTTATAAAGCATTTCAAGCGCGCCAACTTCTCTTAAATCAACGTAAGTTTGACCGTCGCTAGAAAGTTGATAACAATTATATGGTAAAATAGTAGTATATTCACGCGCGCAAACTTCAGAATAACTCCAACTAGAATTATCCGAAGGCAATTCTTCGCCCGCAATAGCCGCGTCAATTATAGCGTCTATTTTATCTTCACCGATAAGCCCTAAAGCAAATAAAGTTAAATCGTCAATTTCGTTTTCTTCGTTTACAACTAGTATAACTTCATTATAAGCGCTAGGCCATTCACCGTAAATTAAGTCGTATTGATTTTTAATCATTCCGTTGACGACTGCGCCGTCTTTTTCCGCAAGAAGTTCTTGCCACATTCCGCCACTCATCATCATTGATGCAAACATATTGTTTCCGCCAGACTGCGAATTTGAATTTTCAGTATCCGTATTCCCAGTAGAAACGCCCATCATATACTTTGCAATCATATCCGACATAAGTTCTTTAGTATCAGACTTAATAATTTCGTTTTCAACGTTTTTCGTATAAATATCGAACTGCAAATCGTATGAATATTGAATACCGCTTACTGCGTTTTTAAGTTCAGAACCATCCTTTTCAATTTCCGTTTCTAAAAAACTCTTAAAGGACTTTAAGTCGTTTTCACTTGATTCAACCTTACTTAAAGCGTTTACAAGTTCGTATATAACGGGGTCTTTATAGATAGCGTCGTTACCGTGTTCAACGTCATTTTCACCAACGCCCATAAAACTTTCCATTAAAGTAGTAAGGTCAATAGTAGTTTCTTCTAGCGTAATCGGATATGATGAAAGCGTTGTTTCTTGAACGTGGTTTATGTACGCCGTAGTTCCTTGAGATACTGCAAGAATAAGCGCTATGCCGATAATACCTATAGAGCCTGCAAAAGAAGTAAGCATAGTTCTTCCGCGTTTAGTAAATAAATTGCGGAGCGATAATTTAAACGCCGTCCAAAGGCTCATTTTTGCCTTTTTATTTTTCTTAACGCTCTCTTTATCAGTTTCTATCTTATTAAGTTCAAGTTGTTCTTCACTTTCGGAAAACGGGTTTGTGTCTTCAACAATTTCACCGTCAACTAATCTAACAATTCTAGTAGAATACTGCTCTGCAATTTCAGAGTTATGCGTAACCATAATTACTAACTTATCTTTAGAAATTTCTTTAATAAGTTCCATAATTTGAACGCTCGTTTTACTGTCAAGAGCGCCTGTCGGCTCATCTGCAAGTAAAATATCAGGTTCGTTTACGAGAGCGCGCGCAATGGCAACGCGTTGGCATTGCCCACCAGAAAGTTGGTTGGGGCGCTTATTTTCTTCACCTTTAAGCCCAACTTTCTCTAACGCGTTAAGAGCGCGTTTTACGCGTTCTTCTTTTGACACGCCTGAAATAGTTAGCGCAAGTTCAACGTTTGATAAAACCGTTTGATGCGGAATAAGGTTATAACTTTGGAAAACGAAACCTATTTTATGGTTACGGTAGGTATCCCAGTCCCTATCGGTAAAGTTAGCGGTACTTTTGCCGGATATAATAAGGTCACCCGAAGTATATTTATCAAGACCGCCTATAATATTTAGCGTGGTGGTTTTACCGCAACCGCTAGGACCTAAAATAGACACGAATTCATTTTTACGAAAGCACAGGTCTAGCCCTTTTAAAACTTCAACAGCCACATGGTCAGATAATCTGGTAGGAAAGCCATTCCCTGATATGGAACGATTGACGAAGAAAATCCATACCTTGCAAAAAGAAGTTAGGAAAATTGGATTATACACGCAAT
>JAFVOV010000076.1 GCA_017505675.1 Clostridia bacterium | reverse complement strand
CTTTAATATAAGGCTTACCGGCAAAGAAGAACTCAATAATTTGATAAATAAATTACGTCAAGATTCAAAGATTATAGACGTGTTTAGGACAACTAACTAATGAAACTTTATCATTTAATCACTGGTCTTTTACGCGTAAACACGTATTTTGTGGTAAACGATAACGGGGACGCAGTAGTAATTGATAGCGGTGAAAATTATAAAAAAATAAAAGAAACGGAAAAAACTTACGGGCTTAAAATAAAAGCCGTGCTTTTAACTCACGCGCACTTTGACCATTCTGGTAGCGCAAAAAAACTTCAAGATGACGGCGCAAAAGTTTATATAAGTAAAATAGACGCGCCAAAACTCTTAAACGACGGTAATTTGGGTTATAGATTTGGCAGAAAGTTTGAGTGTCTTACCGCAGATTATACTTTTGAAGACGGCGACACGATAACCGTTTGCGGAATGGATTTTAAAGTTATGGCAACGCCGGGGCATACCGACGGGTCGGTGTGTTTTATAATAAACGATATGATTTTTTCTGGGGACACGCTGTTTAATGGTTGTGTCGGTAGAACTGATTTTCCTAGCGGGAATAGCGCTGATATGATTAGTTCGGTTAAAAAATTATTCGCGCTTGACGGCAATTATAGAGTTTATCCGGGTCACGACGAATTCACCACACTTGATTATGAAAGAAAATTCAATTTAATGGCTGAATATGATTGATACTAATTTAGAAAATTTAGTTAGCGAATTAAAAGAAGTTGTCAATTTATTTGACGGCGCAGATTCGCTTAATATAAAACACCGCTTTACTGAAAGTGAAAAAAAATTCGTTAATACTGTTACTTTAAGCGGCAAAGTTTTTTCTTACGGTAATTTTATAGGTTCGTTAAGTGGCGAAATTGAGAAAAAGCGTTTGGTAAAAAGATATTCAAAACTCTCTTTATATAAGGCGCTTGCAAAATTTTACGGTAAAGATTTGCCTTGGGGCGCGCTTACGGGTATAAGACCTACGAAACTTGCCTATCAGCAAATTGAAAAAGACGGCGATTTTACTGAATTTTTTATTGACACAATGAAAGTTAGTGGTGAAAAAACGTCTTTAATAAAATCGGTGCTAAATTCGCAAAAAGGCATATATGAAAAGAACGATAACAACACGGATTTTTTTGCTTTCGTTCCGTTTTGCCCGTCAAGGTGTAAATATTGTTCGTTTATTAGCGCGGATATAAAAAGCGCGTTAAAGTACGTTGACGAATACGTTGACACTTTAGTTGATGAAATAAATTATAGCGCAAAATTCGTTAAAAATTTACGCAGTATTTATATCGGTGGCGGTACGCCCGTTGCGCTTTCAGACGATAAACTTTCAAAAGTTCTTGACGCTATAGATAAAATAAATACGGGTGTTGAGTATACTGTGGAAGCGGGTAGACCTGACGCTATTACAGAGAGTAACTTAAAACTTTTAAAAGAACATAAAGTTACTAGAATATGCATAAATCCGCAAACGTTTAACGATAAAACCCTCGTTCGTTTGGGAAGAAATCATACCGCCAAAGACGTGATAGATAAATATCAACTTGCTAAAGATATGTTTGATATAAATATGGATTTAATAGCAGGGCTAGAAGGTGAAACTTTTGAAGACTTTATGTTTAGTTTAGATAAAGCAATATCACTTTCACCCGAAAATATTACCGTGCATACTCTTTGCATAAAGCGCGGTTCTTATTTAGCAGAAAGTGAAGACCGTTTATCAGGTGAAGAAGTAAACCGTATGGTTGAATATGCTCATCAAGCGTTAAACGAAGCAGGGTATAATCCATATTATCTCTATAGGCAAAAATATATGGCAGGTAATTTGGAAAACGTAGGTTACGCAAAGCCGGGTAAAGCGTGCGTGTATAACGTTGATATTATGGAAGAAATATCTTCAAACGTCGCTTGTGGCGCAAACGCTATAAGTAAAAGGGTGTTTGGCGGCGGTGAAAGAATTGAACGCGTTGCATCCCCAAAAGACGTACTTACTTATATAAATAAAATAGAAACCATCAAAAAGGAGAAGTCGGAACTTTTTGCCGACTGATAAGCAATGGAAAACGTAAAAAAAGATAAAATTAAGGTAATGCAAGTTTTGGATACTTATTTCCCAAATTTTGACGGGCCAACGATATTGATTAATAACTATGCAAAATGTATGAAAAAAAGGGGCGATACCGACGTTGAAATTTTAGTCCCTAAATACCCAAAATATAAGGATAGTGACGAATTCCCCGTGCATAGGATTTTGTCTTTTCCCGTAGCGGAAAAATATAGGTGCGTTTTGCCTATGTTCGATAGGTCAGGCGCAAAAGTTCTTAAAAATAAAAAAGAGCCATTTGATATAATTCACGTTCATTCGCCTTTCGTTATTGCAAACCACGCAATCAACGTCGCAAGAAGAAACGGCATACCTTCAGTAATAACTCTCCACACAAGATTTCACGAAGATTTCGGCAGAATACTCGCTTGGAAACCTTTAAGAAAGTTTATGATGTGGTATATAATGCGCGCGTTCAAAAAGGCGGACAGGGTTATATGCGTTTCCGACGGTACTGTTGACACGATTCGTGAATACGGCTATAAAGGTGACGTTAAAGTTATAAGAAACGGCACGGATTTAAAATATCCCGCAAACGCAGAAGAACTAAAAGAAAAAGTTATAAAAGCGCATAATTTAGAAAATGCGGAAAACGTTTTCCTTTCGGTTGGAAGAATTGTAGAAAACAAACGTCTTGATTTAGCGCTTGACACTATGAAAATTTTAAAAGATAGGGGCGTTAAGTTTACTTATCTTATGGTTGGCGCAGGTAGTTATGAAGAAAAACTTAAAAAGCGCACTACGGCGTTAGGGCTTGACGACTGTGTTATTTTCACGGGTAAGGTTATGGATAGAGATTTACTTTCAGGTTATTACCTTGCAAGTGACTTGTTTATATTCCCGTCTACTTTTGACACGGCTTCTTTAGCGCCTATTGAAGCGGCGGCGTTAAAACTTCCGTCAATTATGACTAAAGGTTGCTCTACTGCGGAAATCATAACTGATGACCGCAACGGGTTCGTTGCTGAAAACAGCGCGGCGGCGTGGGCTAATAAAATTCAAGAAATTATTGATAAAAAGCATTTGCTACCAGAAATAAAAGAGAACGCTTTTAATGAAGTTTATCGCTCTTGGGATAGTGTGGTAGAAGAACTTCGCGAATATTATCTTCAAGTTATTTCTGAATATAAAGAAGAACGTATGGCAAAAAATGCTAAAAAAAATAAAAAAACGGCTCAATAGGTAGATAAAAACATTAAAAACAGTTTACAAAAGATAAATATTTTGTTATACTAGTTAGGCTTGATACTTTATGCAAGGTTTTGTGGCTCTCCACCCATTGCTTTGCTTAAAGCGAATTATTCCATAAATAATAGGAGGTAAAAGAATATGGATAAAGCAAAAAAGGCAGAAATAATAGCAAAGTATGGTCGTCATGAAGGCGACACGGGTTCAACCGAAGTGCAAGTTGCACTTTTAACGGAAAGAATCAACCACTTAAACGAACATCTTTCTACGAATAAGAACGATAACCATTCAAGACGCGGTCTTATGAAGATGGTTGGTGAAAGGCGTGGTCTTTTGAAGTATTTAAAAGAAATCGATATCGAAAGATACAGAAAGATTATCGCAGATTTGAATTTAAGAAAGTAAAAGGTTGGGGCGGCATTATTTTTTGTCGCCCAATTTTTCTTTAATTAAAGCAGGTATTTATGCGCCCCGTAGGTCGCGTGGGCGTTTCAAAAAAATAAGAGTTGTAACAGGAGAAAACAATGACAGAAACTTTCAGAGTATTTAAGACCACACTCGGCGGAAAGGAACTTATAGTTGAAACTGGCAAATATGCTGAACAAACTAACGGTTCTTGCGTCGTTCGTTGTGGCGAAACTGCAGTTATGGTAAACGTTACGATGGCAGCAAGCCCCCGTGACGGAATGGACTATTTTCCTTTAGGCGTTGACTTTGAGGAAAAAATGTATTCTATCGGTAGAATTCCCGGTGGATTTAAAAAGAGAGAAGGCAGAGCGTCTGATAAGGCAATTTTAACCAGTAGGCTTATTGATAGACCTATCCGTCCGCTTTTCCCGAAAGGTCTTTTTAATGACGTTATCGTTATTGCTACCGCGCTTTCAGTTGAACCAGACGTTCAACCCGAACCTTTAGCAATGATAGGTAGTTCTATTGCGATTAGCATTTCCGATATTCCGTTTGCTGGCCCTACAGGTAGCGTAGTTGTTGGTATGGTTGACGGCGAATACGTTATTAACCCCGACGAAGCGCAAAGGGCAAAGAGTGTTTTAACCTTGAATTTAGCAGGCACTAAAGATGCTATTATGATGGTTGAAGCAGGCGCAAACGAAATTAGTGATGACGAAATGGTAGGCGCAATTTTATTCGGTCACGAAGAAATTAAACGTCTTTGCGCATTCCAAGACGAAATCGTTAAAGAAATCGGCAAACCCAAGAAAGAAATGGAACTTTACCACGTTCCTGAAGAAATTGACAACGCGGTAAGAGAATACGCAGATAAAATGCTTGACGAAGCGCTCGATACTTTCGACCGCCACGAAAGGCAAGAAGGTCAAGACAGGGTTGAAAAAGACTGCCTTGAACACTTTGCGGAAATATTCCCTGATAAAGCAAGGGAAATTAAAGATGCGCTCTATTATATGACCAAAGAAAAGGTTAGAGCAAAAATCACCAATACAGGGATTCGTCCCGACGGAAGAAAACTTGACGAAGTAAGAAAAATTTGGTGTGAAGCAGGCGTTCTTCCTAGAGTACACGGTTCTGGCGTATTCACCAGAGGTATGACTCAAGTTCTTTCAACTTGTACTCTCGGTATGATTAGCGAAGCGCAAAAACTTGAAGGTCTTGACGGCGAAACCACAAAGCGTTATATGCATCAATACAACATGCCCGGTTACGCTTCTGGCGAAGCAAAACCTTTAAGAAGCCCCGGTAGACGTGAAATCGGTCACGGTGCGCTTGCTGAACGTGCTTTAGAACCCGTTATTCCTAGCGAAGAAGAATTCCCTTACGCAATCAGAATCGTTTCTGAAGTAATGAGTTCTAACGGCTCTACTTCACAAGGTAGCGTTTGCGGTTCTACTTTAGCGCTTATGGATGCAGGCGTTCCGATTAAAGCGCCCGTAGCAGGTATTGCAATGGGTCTTATTAAAGATACCGAAACAGGTAAAGTTTCTATCCTTTCAGATATCCAAGGTTTAGAAGACTTCCTTGGCGATATGGACTTTAAGGTTGCAGGTACTGAAAAGGGTATCACCGCAATCCAAATGGATATTAAGATTAAAGGTATCGACGAAGCAATTTTAAGACAAGCAATCGCACAAG
>JAFVOV010000075.1 GCA_017505675.1 Clostridia bacterium | reverse complement strand
CGTTTCTCTTGTGGGGCTTATACTTTCTTTTATAAATTTTTTACGTAAAAGAACAACGCTAGGAACGCTTATTTATTTTATTGTTTTTACTGTTTTACCGTATTTATCTTTTTACTTAATAACTTTGATTTTAAAATGGCTCGTATAAGGTGAAAAAATGACTAAAGGTGAAATTGCCGTTAATAATTTTAAAACGGGGCTTAACTGCTGTCAAGCGGTAGTTTTGGCATTTAAAGAACAATTAGGGCTTGATGAATTGACGCTTAAAAAGTTTTCAATAGGTTTTGGCGGTGGGTTAGGGCGTCAAAGGTTAACTTGTGGCGCGGTATCCGGAATGTGTATGGTTATAAGCGCGTTAAAATCAGACGGCGTTGACAAACTTAAAATATATTCGCTTATTCAAGAGGCGTGCGCGGAGTTTAAAGAACAAACTGGTTCTTTAATTTGTGGGGAATTGCTTGATGCGCAGAGCGCGTTAAATACAAACCCTAAACCAGAAGAACGAACTGAAGCGTATTATAAAAAACGCCCTTGCGCGGAAATGTGCCGTCTTGCCGCAGTTCTTGCTGAAAAGTATATTAAATAAGTTTTATTAAAAGGATTTGGAGTGCAAATCCTTTTTTGTTGATAAAATTTTAAAATACTTATTTATTACCCGTACAAAACGGTTGACTTTATCACTTTACCGTGCTAAAATGGTAAACGACTAAAACAAGGATGTGAAAAAATGCAGAATTTTCATATAGGAATGTTTGACGAATTGTTTGAAGCAGTTTTAAAACTTAAAGATAAAAATGAATGTCGTAAGTTTTTTGAAGACGTTTGCACTATTAAAGAACTTCAAGATATTACACAGCGTTTAGAAGTTGCAAAACTTTTAGTTGCAAAGTATAATTATCAAGAAGTTTGCAAAAAAACTGGCGCAAGCACGGCAACCATTAGCAGAGTAAATAAATGCTTAAATTACGGTAGCGGTGGTTACGCTTTAGTTATAAATAAGGATGAAAAATAAAATGGCTCAACTTGAATTTGTTTTATCGGGCGAAGAAAAAGCAGTTTACTCATTACGCGCCCTTTACTTAAAATACGGTTACGCTCAATATAAAATGAGCAAGTTTGAAGAATACGACCTTTACGTTAAAAATAAAGACTTTTTAGTTTCAGATAACGTAATTACCTTTACCGATACAGACGGTAAACTTATGGCGTTAAAACCTGACGTTACCTTATCTATTATTAAAAACAGTAAAGATAATCCAGACGGCGCGCTTAAAGTTTGTTATAATGAAAACGTCTATAGGGTAGCAAAAGGAACTAATTCATTTAAAGAACTTATGCAAGTTGGGTTAGAGCGTTTAGGTAACATTGATAATGATGCGATTAGTGAAGTTTTGTTTCTTGCGGCGGAAAGTTTAAAAACCGTATCTGAAAGTTACGTTCTTGATATATCTAGTTTAGACCTTGTAAAAACCATAATGGACGACGCTGGAATTTCTTTTGAAGGTGAAAAGGAAATTCTTTCCTATCTTGCTGAAAAGAATATTCAGGGCGTTAGCGCAGTTTGTATTCGTGAAAAAGTAAGCGAACAAAAAGCAGAACTAATTAAAAAATTAGTTACCATTTACGGCGCGCCAGAAAAGGTTTTAACCGAACTTTCACGCTTAAATTTAAGCGCTAAAACTAAAGCCGCCGTAAAAAATTTGGCTGTTATAGTAGACGGGCTTAAAAATAAAGGCGTTATAGATAACGCGCGCATAGACTTTTCCGTTGTAAACAATATGAAATATTATAACGGAATAGTGTTTAAAGGCTTTGTTGAAGGTATACCAAACGGCATACTTTCAGGCGGGCAGTATGATAAACTTATGCAAAAAATGGGAAAACAGTCAAAGGCTATCGGCTTTGCCGTTTATCTTGACGATATAAATAAACTTCCTGAAAAAAATGGATAAAAGGAGAATCGGCTTTGAAAACTATGCTTAATATCGCTTTGCCAAAAGGTAGGCTTGGCGAAAAGGTTTACGATATGTTTGAAAAGGCGGACTTTCCGTGTCCGTCAATAAAAGAAAACAACAGAAAACTTATCTTTGAAAACGAACAAGCGGGGGTAAGGTTTTTTTGGGTAAAACCGTCTGACGTTGCAATTTACGTTGAACGTGGCGCGGCGGATATAGGCGTTGCAGGAAAAGATATTTTACTTGAATACCGCCCTGACGTATACGAACTTTTAGATTTAAAGATAGGTAAGTGCGATATGGCTGTTGCCGCTAAAGCGGGTTTTAACGACGATAGAAAAAGAACGCTCACCGTTGCAACAAAATTTACTAATATCGCTAAAGCGTATTATTCCACGCTTGGTAGAGATATTGATATTATTCACCTTAACGGCTCTATTGAACTTGCGCCTATTTTAGGTCTTTCAGACGTTATAGTAGATATCGTTGAAACGGGCGCAACGCTAAAAGAAAACAACTTGGTAGTTGTAGAGAAATTCCAACCTATTTCCGCAAGGCTAATTGCGAACAAAGCGAACTTTAAATTTAAAAACGCCGTTGTTGAAAAAATAATGGAAGAACTTGCTAAACTTACGGAGAATAACTGATGATAAAGATTTATAAAGACGGCAAAAATTCTAGAGAAGAAATTTTCAGCGTGGTCGAACCAAAGGTTGACGTGAGCGCCGTCGTTTCGGAAATTATTGAAAACGTTAAAACTAACGGCGATAAAGCGCTTTACTTTTACTCGGAAAAGTTTGATAAGGTAAAATTGCAGTCCTTAAAAGTTACTGAAGAAGAAATCAATAGCGCCGTAAATTCCGTTGATAAAGAATTTATTGAAATATTAAAGCAGGCGGCGGAAAATATCCGTGAATTTCACACCGCGCAAATTCGTTCGGGCTTTGAAATTAAACGCGCAGACGGCGCAATATTAGGTCAAAAAATTATTCCTATAGAAAAAGCGGGGCTTTACGTTCCGGGTGGTACGGCGGCTTATCCGTCAACCGTTTTAATGGACGCTATCCCTGCAAAAATCGCGGGCTGTAAAAAAGTGGTTATTATCACTCCGCCGAATAAAGATGGCGGTGTAAACCCCGTAATACTTGCCGCTGCGTCGGTTGCGGGGGTAGACGAGATTTATAAGATAGGCGGTGCGCAAGGTATAGCGGCGCTTGCTTACGGCACGGAAAGCGTACCTAAAGTAGATAAAATAGTTGGGCCGGGCAATGCTTTCGTTGCGGAAGCAAAACGCCAAGTTTTCGGAAAAGTTTCTATAGATATGATAGCAGGACCAAGTGAAATTATGGTCGTTGCAGATAAATATAGCAACCCCAAACACGTTGCTGCGGACTTATTGTCGCAAGCGGAACACGATAAAATGGCATCTGCCGTACTAGTTACCGATAGCGAAATTTTAGCAAATGCCGTAAGTAACGAATTAGAAAGGCAAATTCCGCTTTTATCCCGCGCAGAAATCGCGCGCGCGTCTATAGACGATAACGGTAAGATTATTATAACCGAAACTATTGATAAGGCTATAGAAATAGCAAACGCCATTGCGCCAGAACATCTTGAATTGTGTTTAGATAAGCCGTTTGATTATATTGATAAAATTGTAAACGCAGGCTCGGTGTTTATGGGTAGAAATTGCCCCGAAGCGTTAGGTGATTATATGGCGGGTATGAACCATACTTTGCCAACTAGTGGTACGGCAAGATTTTCAAGCCCTTTATCGGTAGACGATTTTATTAAGAAAACGCAATACGCTTATTACCCTGAAAACGCGCTTAAAGGTCTTTATAAACAGGTAGAATATTTTGCAAAAAAAGAAGGGCTTACGGCGCACGCAAAGAGCGCAACTGTGAGGTTTGAAAATTAAAATGAGTAAGTTTTTAACACAAAAGTTACAGGGCTTAACACCTTACGTTCCGGGCGAACAGCCAAAAGAGCGTGAATACGTTAAATTAAACACAAACGAATCGCCTTTCCCACCGTCGGACTTGGCGGTTGAGGGGGCGAGTGAGTACGCTAAAAAACTTTATCTTTATCCCGACCCCGATTTAAAAGAGTTGACTAATGCGGTTGCTGATTATTACGGGGTGGGCGCGGAAAACGTAATACTCACCAACGGCTCTGACGAAGTTTTAAACTTTGCTTTTAGCGCTTACTGTGATAAAGATACGCCCGCTATATTCCCAAATATCACTTACGGGTTTTATAAGGTTTTTGCTGAACTTTACGGCGTGCCTTATACTGAAATTCCGTTAAAGAGTGATTTTACCGTTGCTCTTAACGATTATATTAACGCAAAAGGAACGGTTTTCATTGCAAACCCAAACGCCCCAACGGGGATAAATTTGACTATTGATGAAATTGAAAAAATAGTTTCGTCAAATAAAGAAAGGGTGGTTGTTATTGACGAAGCGTACGTTGACTTCGGCGGGCAAAGCGCCATTAAACTTATAGATAAGTATGATAACCTTTTGGTTACTCAAACTTTTTCAAAATCACGTTCAATGGCAGGCGCAAGACTTGGTATGGGCTTTGGCTCAAAGGGTTTAATAGAAGATTTGCACCGTATAAGGTATTCTACAAACCCTTATAACGTAAATTCAATGACGGCGGCTGCGGGGCTTGGCGCTATTAAAGACGATAAATATTTTAGAGATAACTGCTCTAAAATTATTAAAAATAGAGAATACACCGAAACCGAACTTGAAAAATTAGGCTTTACGCTAACCGATTCAAAAGCAAACTTCGTCTTTGCAAAAAGTGACAAAATTGACGGTAAAACACTTTATTTAAAACTAAAAGAAAAAGGCGTGTTGGTTCGTCACTTTGATAAAGTTGAAATCAAAGATTATAACCGTATAACGGTGGGTAGCATAGAGCAAATGCAATATTTTATCAGTATGGTAAAAGAGATATTAAAGGAGATTAAATAATGAGAAGTTCTGAAATTATAAGAAAAACTGGCGAAACGGATATAGCGCTAAAGATTAACCTTGACGGCGTTGGTAAATCGGAAATTGATACTGGTTGTGGATTTTTAAATCATATGTTAGAACTTTTTGCTAAACACGGCAGATTTGACCTTACCGTAAAGTGTAAAGGTGACGTTGAAGTTGATTATCACCACACTACGGAAGATATAGGTATAAGTTTAGGGCAGGCGTTTAATAAAGCGCTTGCCGATAAAAAAGGTATCGTGCGCTACGGTAGCACTATTTTACCTATGGATGAAGCCTTAATTTTAACTGCCGTTGATATTTCAGGTAGGGGAATGTTGGTTAAAGAATTAGATATTAAGGCAAGTAAAGTTGGTGATTTTGATACTGAATTAGTAGAAGAATTTTTAATAGCGTTTACCCGCAACGCAAACTTAACTTTACACGTGCGCCAACTTGCTGGCTCTAACGCGCACCATATTATTGAAGGGGTATTTAAATCCCTTGCAAGAAGTTTAAAGGTTGCGGTTAGCATTGATGAAAAGTTTAAGGAAGAAATACCTTCAACTAAAGGGGTTCTTTAATGGTTGCTATCGTTGATTACGGCGTGGGAAATCTTTACTCGCTTGTCAGTTCATTTAAAGCCATTGGCGTAGATGCGGTTGCAACTGGGGAAAAGTTCGTTATAGAAAAAGCGGATAGAATTATTTTGCCGGGTGTGGGCGCGTTTGGTGACGCTGCGGAAAAACTTTTTTCTTCAGGCTTATCCGAAACGGTTATAAAAGAAGCAAAAAAAGGCAAACCGCTTATGGGTATATGTTTAGGGATGCAACTGCTTTTTGATAAGAGTTACGAGTATGGCGAACATAACGGGCTTTCTTTAATTAGCGGTGAAATTCGCCCTATTAGTGACGTTATTCCTAAAGATTATAAAGTACCGCATATAGGCTGGAACGCGTTAAAATTTAAGGGTAAAAGTCCGATTTTTAAGTACTTAAAAGACGGTGACTTCGTGTATTTCGTACACTCGTTTTACGGCGCTAATTGTGAAAATAGCGTTATCGCAACCGCTGAATACGGCGCTAATTTAACTGCGGCGGTGCAAAATAACAACGTATACGGTTGCCAGTTTCACCCCGAAAAAAGCGGTGAAGTGGGGTTAAATATTTTGCGCGCGTTCTGTGAGATTTAAGGAGATAAAGATGAAAATTTTTCCCGCAATAGATTTATACGGCGGTAAAGCGGTTAGGCTTTATAAAGGTGATTATAACGCTATGACCGTTTATAGTGAAAACCCCGAAGAAATAGCGCTTGATTTTTTTAATCAGGGCGCAAGATATATGCACGTGGTTGACCTTGAGGGCGCTAAAAGCGGTGGAACGCCAAACGTTGAAACTATTAAAAAACTTGTTAAGGCGTTCGGTGGGTTCGTTGAAGTTGGCGGTGGCATAAGAAATATTGAAGTTATAAAAACTTATAAAGATGCGGGCGTAAACCGCGTTATTCTAGGTACGGCAGCCGTAACCGACCGCGAGTTTTTACTTTCCGCAGTAAAAGAATACGGTGATTTAATAGCGGTTGGCGTAGATATTAAAGACGGTTACGTTGCTATTAAGGGTTGGACGGAGAAATCGCAACTTGAAGGCGTTTCCTTTTGTAAAGATTTAGAAAATATTGGCGTTAAAACGATAATTTGCACGGATATTTCTAAAGACGGCGCAATGCAAGGAACAAACCACGCCCTTTATAAAACTTTAAAAGAGCAAGTTAAATTAGATATAATCGCGTCTGGTGGAGTATCAACGATGGAAGACGTGAAAAAACTTAACGATTTAGGCGTGTACGGCGCGATAATCGGAAAGGCGTATTATACTGGAGCAATTTCTATATTAGAGGCGGTGAAACTTACTAAATGATTACTAAAAGAATAATACCGTGTTTAGACGTTAAAAACGGCAGAGTTGTTAAGGGCGTTAATTTTGAAGGCTTATCAGACGTTTCTTCGCCCGTTGAACTTGGAAAGTATTATAGCGATAACGGCGCTGACGAACTTGTTTTTTACGATATTACCGCATCAAGCGAAGGCAGAGCGCTTTTTACCGATATATTAAGGGAAGTTGCAAGTAAAATATTTATACCCCTTACCGTAGGCGGTGGAATAAACACCGTTGAAGATTTTGATAGAGTGCTTAAATGTGGCGCGGATAAGGTGAGCGTAAATTCGGGCGCTATTAAAAATCCGTCGCTTATTTATCAAGCGGCAAAGCGGTACGGCAATCAATGCGTGGTGTTATCAGTTGACGCTAAACGCGTGGACGGAAAGTTCAAAGTGTTTGCTAAAGGCGGTAGAGAAAATACCGGAATGGACGCTTTAGAGTGGATAAAACGCGGTGTGGATAACGGCGCGGGTGAAATAGTTCTTAACTCTATTGATACCGACGGCGTTAAAGGCGGATTTGATTTAGAAATGCTATCTAAAGTTTGCGATATAGTGTCCGTACCCGTCATAGCGTCGGGTGGCGCGGGAAAGAAAGAAGATTTTATAACGCTTTTTAAAACTTTATCAAAAGTAGACGCAGGGCTTGCGGCATCAATATTCCATTTTGGCGAAGTAGAAATTAAAGATTTGAAAAACACGCTTAATTTAAGCGGTATACCCGTAAGAATATAAGGAGATAAATTATATGTTAGATATTGAAAAATTGAAATTTGATGAAAAAGGGCTTATCCCAGCAATAGTTATTGATACCGTAAGCAAAAAAGTTTTAACGCTTGCGTATATGAATAAAGAGAGTTTGAAAATTACTTTAGAAAAAAATCTAACTTGTTTTTGGTCAAGGTCAAGAAACGAACTTTGGCTTAAAGGTGAAACTAGTGGAAATTATCAGCACGTTGTTTCGGTTACGGCTGACTGCGATTATGATGCTTTAGTTGTAGAAGTTAAAAAAGACGGACCTGCTTGCCATTTGGGTACGGAAAGTTGTTTCCACAACCCCGTTCACGAAAACCCTGAATATAAAAGTTTTTCACTTGAAGGGCTTATGGAACTATTAAAGGGCAGAAAAGAACTTATGCCTGAAGGCTCTTATACCACCTACCTTTTCCAAAAAGGTATAGATAAAATTTTAAAGAAAGTCGGTGAAGAAAACACCGAAGTTATAATTGCGGCAAAAGCAGACGATAAAAAGGAAACGATTTATGAAATTGCAGACCTTTGTTATCACGTTATGGTGCTTATGACCGAAATGGGCATATCTTTAGAAGAAGTTCATAACGAACTTGCATCACGCCATATTATAGACCACAAAGTAAAACAGGAGAAAATGACTAAATGATAAAGTTTGACCTTCACGCGCATACCACTTTTTGCGACGGGAAAAATACCCCTGAAGAAATGATTTTATCCGCAATAGATAAGGGCGTTGAAACTATGGGGCTTCTTCTTCATTCGTATTTATCGTTTTACCCGACTGGTTCTTGCAAATCTTTAGAACACGAGCAAGCATTCGTTAAAGAGATGGCTACTCTTAAAGTTAAATACGCCGATAAAATAAAGGTTCTTTGCGGTATAGAAATGGAATATTTTTCTCCGCACGAGCCTAAAAATTTTGATTACGTTATAGGTTCGGTGCATTTTTTTAAGGTTGACGGCAAATATTATGCAATAGACCACAGCCCTAAAATTTTTGATGAATCGGTAAAGGAAGCGTTTAACGGGGATTATTTGGCGGCGGCGGAAGATTATTATAAAAACGTTGCAGACGTTGTAAGAGCCACTAACGCGGATATAATAGGGCATTTCGATTTAATCACCAAGTTTAATGAAAACAATATTCGTTTTGATACTTCTCACCCTAGATACGTCAAGGCGGCTACTGACGCAATAGACGCGTTAATACCATATAATAAGCCTTTTGAAATCAACACGGGCGCAATATCAAGGGGGTATAGGCTTGAGCCGTATCCGTCTAAAAAACTTGTTGATTATATCAAATCAAAGGGCGGTAAACTAATTATGTCAAGCGATAGTCACCATAAAGATAATATAGGCTTTAAGTTTGACGAATGGTCGTTTTTGGCGGAGTAATTTAGTATTATGGCAGAATGGCTAAACGTAACTTTCCACTCGTTTGACGGCGCAATATTTAGCGCTTTTAACGGCTTGGCAACGTCAGCGGGTGGGTTTTTCACACCTTTTTTTAAATTTGTATCCTTTTTTGGCGAGGGCGGAATTTTCTTTTTAGCGCTTTCAGTTGTTT
>JAFVOV010000074.1 GCA_017505675.1 Clostridia bacterium | reverse complement strand
GTAGGCTATATGGATAAAGAAAAGAACTTTGACGGCTTTACTCATATAAATTTTTTATACGATAACGCCGTTGCAACCGTTAAAGTTGGCGTTGGAATAAAGAGCGAAGGCGAACTTATAATTTCCGGCACTAAAGGTTATATATACGTTCCCGCGCCTTGGTGGAAAACCGACTACTTTGAAATAAGATATGAAGATTCTACTAAAAACAAGCGTTTCTTCTACCAACTTGAAGGCGAAGGCATACGCCATCAACTAGTATCTTTTGCAAAATCAATCGCGCTTAAAAGAAACGTTTCTTTTATCGGCCCTGAAATTTCAATGGCAATAACCGGGGTTATTGAAGATTTTGAAACGCGTAAAGATATTCAAACCATAGACCTTAAAAAATAAACTATACACGAAAAGAGCAGAACTAAAATTAGTTCTGCTCTTTTTTTATTTTAATTTATTGCGATAGCGCCTATCTAACGCCTTCTTTCTTACAAAGCGTTAATGCAGACGCTATAACCGCATCCATATCGTAATACTTATATTCCCCAAGTCTACCGCCGAATATAACGTTACTTTCCTTTTCCGCAAGCGCTTTATATTTTGCATACAGTTCACAGTTCTTATCGTCGTTTATCGGATAATAAGGCTCGTCACCCACTTTCCACTCTGAACTGTATTCTTTGCTTATAACCGTTTTATCTTGAGTACCAAACTCAAACCACTTATGTTCGATTATTCTAGTATAGGGCGTTTCACTATCGGTGTAATTTACGGCAGCGTTACCTTGATAATTCGGCATATCTAAAACTTCCGTTTCAAAACGAACTGACCTATATTCTAAAACGCCTAACTTATAATTAAAATATCTATCTATCGCGCCCGTATAAATTACCTTTTCAGCCAACGCGTCATAATAATCTTTTTTGTCAAAATAATCTTCGTTCAACCTAACTTCAACGCCGTCTAACATATTTTCTACCATTTTAGTATATCCACCCATAGGTATACCTTGATATTTAGCGTTAAAATAGTTATTATCAAACACCAAGCGAACGGGTAAACGCTTAATAATAAACGCGGGTAATTCCTTGCACGGTCTACCCCATTGCTTTTCCGTATAACCTTTTATAAGTTTTTCATAAATATCCGTTCCAACTAAAGATATAGCCTGTTCTTCAAGGTTTTTAGGCTCGGTAATGCCTGCCTGCTCACGTTGTTCTTTTATCTTTCTTTCCGCCTGCTCGGGCGTAACCACGCCCCACATCTTATTAAAAGTATACATATTAAAAGGCAAAGAATAAAGTTCGCCTTTATAATTTGCTACGGGTGAATTTGTAAAGCGGTTAAACTCTGCAAAATCCGTGATATAATCCCAAACTTCTTTATCGTTAGTATGAAAAATATGCGCGCCGTAAACGTGAACGTTAATATCTTCAATGCTTTCAGTATAAACGTTACCGGCAATATGAGAGCGCTTATCAATAACCAAAACGGACTTTCCTGCCTTATGCGCTCTTTCAGCAAAAACAGCGCCGTAAAGCCCTGCCCCTACCACCAAATAATCGTATTTTTTCATATTAAATCTCCTTCTCACTTGTTTCAGATAAAAAATTATATATTTTATTACAAATATACGGGTCAATATTCATGTCAAATTTTCTTGCAAATAAGTAACCAGAATTAATAAGGTCGTCAAAATCTTCTTCTCTAAACACGTACGGTTTTCCACGCCCCCAGTCAACGTATCTCAAGCACATTTTATATCCTTTATTACTATCTGTTAGATAAAGTTTTTTTTCGAACTCTGTTCCCTTTATTAAGATTTGTAAAAACATCTCATCAGGTATAAAAGTTTTACTAAAATTTTTACATATCCACGCTTCGTTTTCTACAACATATCTTGCTAGCAAATCAGTAATGCTAAACCATTGAGACCCACTTGCAAAACTCTTACCGTATTTTTTTAGTCTATTTACATTTAAAAGTTTTTGAATCCTCAATAAAATACTATTGCAGTAATATAAAACACCTTTTTTTCTTGACGTAATCTCTTTAAAAAAGTGATATAACGTCGCACGTTGTTTTATTGTCTTCGCGTAATCATCATTTAAGAAATGTACAAATTCTTTTCCTGAATTCAGTTCAAAAAAATCATATATTTCTTTAGAAGTCCTTAACGGCAAATCAACACCAGATAAAAGATGGTAATAAGAATACCCGCCTATTTTTGTAGCCGATTTTAATAAGTTTAACGTTGCTTTCACCATACTAAAACCGCCCCAAGTCACACTAACGCGGTCTACGTATTGCACGTTAGAATATTTTATATTAGATAAACAATTTTTATCAAAATCTGTAACTTTCAAATCAATGTGAATAAAAATATCATTGCAGGGGTTATCTAAAAGAGTGCATAACATCTTTAATAAATCAAACTGATTATGCGCCAAGATTAAATATGCATGTTTGTTTTTCTTTAAGTTTTCTTCCATTAATTCCCCCTGCCATTTTTCCTTTTTTTGAAAATTTTCGCCACAAAAGATAAGCAAAATTTAAATAATGACCAAACTGTTTTCCAGTACAGAGCAATAATTACTACACAACCTAAAGCACTTAAAGCGTAAGTTAAAATTATATCTAAATCTAAACAAATGAAAACTGATTGAGCAACTATTATAAGTATTACAGCCACCGTTTTTGGTACGTTATATTGCATCTTTACCACTTTTCTTGTATCAAACACTCTTACAAGCCAAAGCACGAAATAAGAAATTGCAGTTGCTATCGCCGCTCCCATTGTCCCCATACAAGGGATAAGCAACGCGTTAAGTCCTACGTTAATTACTGTACTTACTATATTAGTAACGAACGCCATTCCCGTTTTCTTATTTGCTCCATAAATGGATACAAGAAATTGTGAGATGGAAAAAAACACAACAGATATTGTTAACGGTGGAATTAAATCCCACGCGCTAACGAATTCTGCGCCCAAAAACACAGACGAAAACGGTCTACACAAAACTATCATAAGAGAGCCAAGTATAAAAGTAAACGCCGCGTTTTGCTCATAAGTTTTAGAATAAAATTCTGAAGTGTCTTTTTTGTCAAATTCTTGATTTGCAGATACCTGCCAAGCCTGATAAAAAATAGTAACTATAACCGAAAGTATATGCGGGATTTTAGAAGCCGCCGCGTAAAGCCCGTTTTCTTCATCACCTAGTATAGCAACTATCATAACTCTATCAGTACAACTAGAAAGCCACCAACAAATTCCAGTTAAAAGTAGTGGCATTGAAAACAATAACATTTGCTTTACTAAAGTTTTAGTTATAGGCTTAAATCTAACTTTGAAATCTTTACCCAAGCAAAAAATTAAAATTAGCGCAGCAAGCAGGTTAGCGCAGATATAACCGAGCATATAACCGACTATGCCCATCTCTAACAAAACCAAAAATACTACGTTAAACGCTAAAACGAATACCGTAGCAACAGCGCTGTTTATAGTATATAACCCTGATTTACCTATCGCTTTAGTATATTGCAAAATTACTGCCCAAAGAGCGTTTACCGCAGTATTAGCAACGACCAACCAAACGAAAGTTGGGTCAATAAAAATTGATACTATTCCGCCCCCTAAACACATTATTAACGTGCCTAAAACAGTAACGGAAAGACCTAAAGACAGCACTGCTGATTTATCAGTATCTTTTTCCATAGCGTATCTAAACACGCTTTCTTGCATAGATAAAGATATAAGCGGATGCAACAGCGCAACTATAGCCTGTAACAAGTCAATCGTACCGAACTCACCGCTACTTAATACACGCGTATAGAATGGCACTAAAACGACTTGTATCAATTTTGAAGCAAAATTACCGATAGCAAAAATCACGGTGTTTTTTGCTAAAGTTTCTTCTCTGTTAGCCAAAAATTTTCTCCTTTAGGTTGTGTTAAACTTTATATATTACAAAAACTTCGATATACGCGTTCTGCCGCTCGGTGTATATCGTATCCGTTATCTGAAATCTTTTCCTTAACGTTTTCTGCTTTTAATTTAGCGCTCGCTAATATGCGTTCTGCCCAAAATTTAATAGGTTTATCAAGCGGTATAAACTCAACTAAACCAATTATATCAGTTTCTATTGAAACACTTGTTGGAAGAACGCAAGGCAAACCACACGCCTGCGCTTCTACAGCACTAACAGCCAACCCTTCAAAACGTGAAGTTAACACGAAGACATCCATTGCACGAAGTAAATCGGGTATATCCGCTCTTTGTCCTAAAAACAAAACGTTGTTTTTAATATTTAATTTATTTGTTTCTAACTCTAATTGATTTCTTAATTCACCGTCACCTATCATCAACAATTTTGCATTTGGGGCTTTCTTTACAATTTCAGCCATCACGCCTAATAAAACTAATTGATTTTTTTGATAACACATCCTTCCAATGTGACCGATAACTATATCGTCATTATTTATATTAAGCCTTGCGCGAATTTCATTACCTTTAACTTTATCAGGGTAAAATTTTTCAGTATCAACCGCATTATAAATCATTTCAACTTCTTCTTGAACGCTTTTCGGAAACATAAATTCTCCCGCAAGATTTGAACACGTCCAAAAATTAGTAGCGAAATCTTTAACAAAAAGTTTAATATAATAGTGCATAAAAATTACAATATATTTCGTCAAAAGATTTTTCCACGGCAAACGCGAAGTGTGACTGTGCGCTATACGCACGGGCACGTAATATTTTTTAGCAAAGACAAGAAGGTCAATATTCGTAAGTCCCCCATAGTTACCCCAAACGGCAATATAACGGTTGTTAGCAAAAACTTCTTCTATTGCTTTTTTATACTTAAAGTAGTGGCGGAACCTTGACGGCAAATAAATTACCCTACAACCTAAATCAGTCAATTCTTTTTCTAAAGAAAAGTTTTTGCCATATACTAAAAAGTCAAAGGACACGTCTTTATGCGTTGCCGTTATATTTTTAACATAATCTAAAACTATTTTTTCAATTCCACCAAAAGGGTCTTTCAACCCATAAACCAAAATGCGTTTTTTATCATCTACGTTTTCAGCAACTATTTCTTCAGGTAAAACGTATTTATCATCTCCGTTAATAAGTCCCAACGCCAACCAGAACGCTAGCCCACCGAAAGTAAGGTTAAAGAACAAATCAGATAAAAGCATTGATGAGCAAAGTAACAATAATAATCCGCTACTATAAGAAACAAAATTAAGTGAAAACGGCTTTTTTAGCGTGCGCTTTACAATAATAATTAAAGTGTTTAATAAGATGGCTAAAATTAAAATCAAACCTATAGCGCCCGTACCAGTTAATACTTCAAGCAAAGTATTGTGCATCGAGTATTGATATAAAGAAATATCTTTATCGGATAAATGTGCTGCGCCAAAAGCAGACGCGCCCCTTGGCGAAACACCGAATATAGGCGCAAAAGTATATAACTCTAAAGCCGTTAACCATATTTCAAACCTGCCGTTTGAAATATCGCCTTTTTCTTGCACGTCAGGTCTTGTTAGTGAGCCACCGTTACCACCTTGTCCACCACCAGAGCCGTCTTGATTTCCACCGTTATTACCATTATCTTCTGATAAAAATCCACTAGTAACTTCCACCCCGCCTACTTTATAAAGCCCGTCATAAGCAGAATGAACGAAGGTGGTAATAGAAGTTCCGCAAACGGTTTTTACGCCCTTTTTAACTTGCGGTAATGCGTGTGATAACCCGACAAACGCGCCGTAAGCAATTACGACTGCAAGCGCGCAAGATATACAAGATAAAGTAACTTTTTTTAATTTTTTGCCTTTTATTAAAGTTACGGCAATATAAAAAGCAGCAAAGCCACATACTACCAGTATAGACCACTTTGCAGTTCTAGAGCCTGATAGCACCACGAATAAAACGGTTAATACCCAAGATATAACAAGTAAAATTCTAACCCAAAGTTTTTTATATTTTCTAAACAAATATACGCCCATAATTAGCGCAACGAAAGCATAAACCGCCGCCGTGTTGGGGTCACCGAATACGCCCCACAACCGCACGAAAGCGTTACTAAAACCTTGGCTTGATTCCGTTCCTATTATATTTTCATTAAGATAAGTATAATCTACGTCAAAAAAGTACATAGGTAAAGAAATAAACACCAAAATAGAAAAAGTGATTATTGCAGTTATGCAAATTCCGTTCACTTCACGGTTATTATTTACTTTAGAGTGAAAGC